>CAIWDQ010000341.1 GCA_903911455.1 uncultured bacterium | reverse complement strand
TTTATAACTTGATCTCATATCCCAATTCTTTAAAAACGTTTAGTAAGTCTTTCTTTGATTGTTCTTCTGCTTTCAGTAGTTCAGCAAACTCACTTTGTAAAGTCTGCATCTTTTCATCAAAGTCAATGTTTTCGTCACGGTTAATAAATTCAATGTATTTACTCGGTACTAACGAGAAATCTTTTTTTGCTATTTCGTCAAAGGTTGCGGAATAACAATATTCAGGAATATTTTCGTATCGTTGTTGTTGTCGGGGCGAATTGCATTCGCCCTCTTCATCTTTGGGCGAATGCAATTCGCCCGTACGATCGTCCTTATTGGGCGAAAGCATTTCGCCCCTACATTGCCATGTATGATATGTGTTTGTAATCTTATTAATATCTGCATCCGAAAATTGTATATATTTCTTTTCAAATGGTTCGCCCATTTGTCGCAAATCCATAAATAATACTTCCTTTTCACGATTGCGGTACATTCGTATTTCATCTCCAATACTCCTGCTTTGTTCTTTTTTGTTTTTATTCAATATCCAAATAGATACACTTATAGGAGTAGTATAAAACATCCCCTGTGGTAATACTAAAATAGCTTCCACCAAATTATTTTCAATAAGCTTTCTGCGTATCTTATATTCTTCGCCTCCACCACTCAAAGCACCATTAGCCAATATAAAACCTGCCACACCGGTTTCCGATAATTTACTTACCATATTCAGTATCCATGCATAATTGGCATTGCTCTTAGGCGGCACATCATAGCCTTTCCAGCGTGGGTCGTCTTTCAGTTCGTTTTCGGCACGCCAGTCCTTTTGGTTAAAAGGAGGATTAGCCATTACAAAATCAGCTTTAAGGTCTTTGTGCTGGTCGTCGCCAAAAGTATCGGCAGCTTTTTCGCCCAAATTACCCGAAATACCTCTGATAGCCAAATTCATCTTAGCCAGTTTATAAGTAGTATTGGTATATTCCTGCCCGTAAATAGAAACTTCTTTTTTGTTGCCGTGGTGGTTTTCTATAAACTTTATAGATTGCACAAACATACCACCAGAACCACAGGCAGGGTCATAAATAATACCTTTGTAAGGCTCTATCATTTCGGCTATCAGGTTAACTATGCTTTTGGGAGTATAAAATTCGCCTTTACCTTTGCCTTCAGCCAAAGCAAATTTAGATAAAAAGTATTCGTACACTCTGCCTACTATATCACGGGCTTTGTCCTTAATGGTATCAATATCATTAATAGTATCCAGCAACGAAGAAAGCTTGGTAATATCCAAACCCAAACGCGAAAAATAATTATCGGGCAAAGCACCTTTTAAGGCTTTATTGTTTTTCTCAATATTATGTAAGGCAGTATCAATGATAAGAGCAATATCGTTTTGCTTTGAATTCTTAATAATATAGGTCCAACGCGAAATCTCATCCAGAAAAAACACATTACTCATATTATAAAAGTCGGGCATCTCAATATATTTCTCTTTGCCGTCGGCAATAAGGTTTTTGCGGTGTTCTTCAAACTTATCATTGGCAAACTTCAAAAAAATCAATCCCAGCACAACGTGTTTATATTCGGCAGGTTCTACACTTCCTCTCAACTTGTTAGCCGATTCCCATAAGGTTTCTTCAATATTCTTTTCTTTAGTTTGTTTAGCCATTAGATTGTTTCATTTTAATTCACCAAAAGTAAATAAAGAATTTGAATTAAGAGGAAAAATAAAAAAAAAGTTGTGCTAAAGCACAAATCTTCTATCATATCATTAACCCACGCTCTTAAGAACGTGGCTATTCAAAAGACAATATACAACCCCGCTGGGGTTGAATCTTTTTATCTGGATAATCATTTTCTACCGATATGTCATCCCTATGGGATGGAAAACAATCATAATGCTATTCCTTTTTCTATAAATATATCACCACTCTGTGGTAGGAATTCATTTTTTTAAATCACCAAATCATTTTTGTCTTTAAGCCCTCCTTTGGAGGGTTTGGGAGGTCTTAATTCACCAAACTAGCCTGACAATAGGTAAGTCGCCATATCAGTGTTTTATCAGTGTATTAATTAGTGTAAATCTGTGGAAAAATAGTATAGATGATTCAAGAACAAAATAATTTAACTTTAAATCTTTTGATTTTCATAAAAAAATCGTAATTCGTAATATTTTTTTTCTTCAACTTTAGGCACTTTCAACTTTAAGTACTTTAGGCACTTCTTTTCATATTTCTTAATTCTTCCCCTCATTCATAATTTATAATTCATAATTCATAATTTTGTTAATAATGCTTAACTTTACGCAGAGATGTAATTCTGCTTGTCAGAGATGTCGTTCCACATGTCAGACTAGCGATATTATGTCATCGCTTGTTAATATTTATATACATTCATGCTTACTTTGTATCATCACTACTTGTAATTCATGTAACCGTTGTAATTTCTTGTCATCGCATGTTGATATTTTATATCACTTATACAGTATTTGTATCATCAAAACCCTTTCCGTAACTGAGAGGGGCGTTCCCGACACCTTGAGCAGCGTTCCCGACACTCGGACATACAGTTTTACTAATCAGAGCATCATTCCCGATATTCGGACATACATTTTCAGTGTTCAGAGTATCCTTCCCGACACTCAGACTTACAGTTTTACTATTCAGAGCAACGTTCCCGATATTCAGACATACAGTTTTACTGTCTAGAGCATATCAAAATATACCTTGACTTACAGTTTTACTGTTCGGAGCATATCGAAATTTACTCAGACTTATTGCAATATTACACAGAGCTTATATAAATTTACAGCTAATAACATTGAAATAAAAATGAGACTTGTTCATTTCCTACTGAAATTTCAACATTTCTATTATTGTTATTAGTATAAATATTTTTATATCTGTCTAATTTATATTATTATTAGCTGAATTTAATTTCATTGAAACATTTTGGACATTATTTTAAACAAAACTGATAAAGTCGTTCGGGATGTAAACAGGACTCGTCGCGATGTAAACAGGACTCGACGGGATGTAAACAGGACTCGTCGTCGACTAAACAGGACTCGACGGGATGTAAACAGGAGTCGTCGTCGACTAAACAGGACTCGACGACATGTAAACAGGACTCGACGTCGACTAAACAGGACCCGACGACATGTAAACAGGACTCGACGTCGACTAAACAAGACCCGACGACATATAAAAAGGACTCGACGCCGACTAAACAAGACTCGTCATGATGTTTACAAGAGTCGTCGCGTTGTTAACAAGAGTTGTCGTTGAAACAATATTATAATTTGGAATATAATAAAAAAGGCTATCTTTGTTAAGACAGCCTTTTATATAACGAAAAGTAGATAAGGTCTAAAACAATTCAGATAATTTATCTTCTAAATTAGAAATAACTTCATTGCTATCCAACATATATTGCCCTATGTTATACAATGCTTTTCTTACTTCTGTATTACCAAAATTGCAATATTTAACTGATAATTCAAACCCATTATCTTTAAAATGTATTACATTCCTCGATTTATCTTCAATATAAAACTCTTCTTCTTTATCAACATTTTCACTAATATATTTCTTAACTATAATATTTGAAATATTTAATGATTCTATTTTAGCAACATCCGAAAATAAATATTCTCCCAGAACAAAATGTTCATCTATAAAAAAATAAACAGATTTTAGTTTAGATTGATCTAACATATCCTGATATCCTATAACTTTAACTTCATGATTTTTTATTTTCATTGCATTAAAACAATAAGGAATACCATTATTTCTAAAAATATCCTTGTAACTAGATGTAAAAGGAGAATTTCCGAATTGTATATTTCCGGTTGTGGAATATGTTTTAGCCTTAGGACTCTTTTTAAGGAACATTAAAATATGAAAAATAAATTCATCTTTAATACACGGAG
>CAIWDQ010000340.1 GCA_903911455.1 uncultured bacterium | reverse complement strand
TTTTAAATAATTATTCTAAAACCGATAAAACATCGAGAGCTTTGGTAATTTGGTCAATCGATATGGTAATATTATCAATCGATATGGTAATATTATCAATCGATATGGTAATTTAATCAATCGATATGATAATTTTATCAATCGATACGTTAATTTTATCAATCGATATGTTAGTTTTATCAATCGATATGTTAGTTTTATCAATCGATATGTTAGTTTAGGCGATCGATACGTTAAATCGCCCTAAGCATTTATTAAAAATATGCTCATTAATCTTTTATTAAACAACACCTTATACTTTAAAATCCTAAATAAATTGCTAACAAGCTACTTTTATTGTAATTTTGCAAACTCTAATTTATTTTATTTGAAAGAACAACTAAATCACCCAGTCTTCAAAGCAGTATCTGAGGTAGCAGCTCAGATGCAGCTCAAATGCTATGTAATCGGAGGTTACGTACGTGATATTATTATGGAACGCCCTTCTGTTGATATTGATATTATGGTTATCGGTAGTGGTATAGATCTTGCTAAGAACGTAGCAACTTTGAATGGAAAGGATACTAAAGTTAAAGTATTCAAGAACTTTGGCACAGCAGTATTCAACTATAAATATCAGGATAAAGTTTGGCAGATTGAATTCGTTGGTGCCCGAAAAGAATCATACAGAACTGACTCTCGTAAGCCTATTGTTGAAGATGGTACGCTTGAAGATGATCAAAATAGAAGAGATTTTACTATTAATGCTTTGGCAATAAGTCTTAATAAAGAAAGCTACGGCGAGCTTGTTGACCCATTTGATGGATTAAATGATATCAACAAGAAAATTATCCGTACACCTTTAGAACCTGATATTACCTTCAGTGACGATCCTTTACGCATGCTTCGCGCTATCAGATTTGCCACTCAATTAGACTTCTTTATTCAGGTCCCAACCATTGAATCTATAATTAAGAATGCTGACCGTATTAAAATTGTCTCGGGCGAGCGTATTATTGAAGAGATCAACAAGATAATACTTGCTAAAAAGCCTTCTATAGGCTTCAAACTTCTTTATCAAACAGGCTTACTTAAGATAATATTCCCCGAGTTTATTGAATTAAAAGGTGCAGAATATGTTGATGGCAAAGGTCACAAAGATAATTTCCTCCATACCTTAGAAGTACTTGACAATTTGTCATTACATACTGATAACTTATGGTTAAGGTGGTCTGCTATCCTTCACGATATCGCCAAACCTAATACCAAGAAGTTTGTCAAAGGTACCGGATGGACCTTCCATGCACATGAGTTTGTAGGAGCTAAGATGGTGCCTGATATCTTTAAGAAATTAAAGCTTCCGCTGAATGAAAAGATGAAGTATGTTGAGAAATTAGTTCTACTTCACCTTCGTCCTATCGCATTGGTTGATGAGATAGTTAGCGACTCTGCTGTTAGAAGACTCCTCTTTGAAGCTGGCGACGACATTGATGATCTGATGCTACTATGCGAGTCGGATATTACTTCAAAGAATCAAGAAAAAGTAAAGAAATATACTACTAACTTTAAAATTGTTCGTCAGAAACTTAAGGAAATTGAAGAGAAAGACCGCATACGCAACTTTCAGCCCCCCATTACCGGCGAACTTATTATGGAAGTGTTTGGTTTAACACCCTGTAAAGAAATTGGAACCATCAAGAACAAAATTAAAGACGCAATCCTTGACGGAATCATAAACAATGACTATCAACAGGCCTACGACTATATGCTTAAGCTTGGTAATAAACTTGGTTTAAAGGTGGCAAAGAACTAATCATCACTCCTGTCCTATCAATGACTGAACTATCTCATAAAAAGACCTTAATCGTTATTGCAGGTCCTACAGGTATTGGCAAAACTGCTTTAGCTATTGATGTTGCAAAGCATTTTAATACTGAAATTATCTCGGCAGATTCACGTCAGTTCTATAGAGAGTTGAAAATTGGAGTAGCAAGTCCTGACAAAAGCGAACTCTCTGCTGTTAAGCATCATTTTATAGGTAATTTATCTATTAGTGATGAATATAATGTTTCAAAATATGAACAGGATGCTCTTGCAACTATTAAAAATCTTTTTATAAATCATGATACTGCGGTTCTTGTTGGTGGTTCGGGCTTATATATTGATGCTGTTTGTAAAGGCATTGACGAACTCCCTGATCCTGATCCTGAATTAAGAGAAAGCATTAAGAATTTATTTAATGAAGAAGGTATTGAAGCCCTCCGTTTTAAACTTAAGCTCTTAGATCCTGAGTATTATAACCAGGTAGATCTTGCTAATCCCAAGCGTTTGATGCGAGCAATTGAAGTATGTTTAACAACCAATCAAACATTTACTTCATTAAGATTAAGTAATCCTAAAACACGCGATTTTAATATCGTTAAGATAGGTTTATTTACTGATAGAGAGCTAATGTACGATAGAATTAACCAGCGCACAGATAAAATGATCAAAGATGGTTTAATTGAGGAAGCTTATAATCTTATTCCTTATAAAAATTATAATGCCTTAAATACTGTGGGTTATAAAGAACTCTTTAATTATTTTGATAAGAAGACAACACTTGAAGAAGCTATTGATAAAATTAAAGTTAATACCCGCAGATATGCTAAACGACAGCTTACATGGTTCAGAAAAGACGCTAAAATTAATTGGATAGATACAAACAATATTAAGGAAGTTTACAACGTTTTTAATTTTTAAAAGCTTTGTTTTATTGATTTTCTTTTTTATCTTTGTAAACTTAATATTCAGTATCAATGTTTAGAAATTTAATCATAATCTTCATACTATTCATCTCATTCACTGTACATGCACAGCAGAAGGATGCTAATCAGTTTGCAACCGATAAGCATATTAGAACCAACATTAACGATACAATTGGAAATAAAATAGTGAAGGCGTACCCAAATCCGGTGTACAATGAATTAAACATTGATTTTATCTCGGAAAACGAAGCTACAATACGAATTGAAATACTTGGAAGTATGGGCGAAAGACTGCGCACTTATATCTTCCCAAATACATCAAAAGGCAAGAACCAATTTAAGCTATTACTTGATGGTATTAAAGAAGGTAACCTATATTTAACAGCTTATCAGGACGGCAATTTAATATTTGCCGGAATGATAATTAAAGTCAAAATGTAGCGAATCTCTTTTACAGAAATCAACTCTTATTCTAACCAAAATCTTTCTTTAGTTATCTTTTATTAGTCATTTTATTATTAAAACGACGTCATTGCGAGGGCATAGCCCGAAGCAATCTAATGAATTAATGGATATTGAGATTGCTTCACTTCGTTCGCAATGACGACGTACTACTTTTCAGAATTGATTCTTTCTTAAAACTATTTATTCCAATAGCGTTCTATTTCCTCTAACGATTTACCTTTAGTTTCGGGGATTACTTTTAGTGTGATCAATAGTGCAGGTATACAAAGCAATGCGAATATCCAGAAGGTAAATGCAGCACCTATTCCATTCAACATAATAGGTGTTAACCAGCCAACTATAAATACGCCAACCCAAAGCGTTAATGTTGCTACTGACATTGCCCTGCCTCTGATGCTGTTAGGATATATCTCACCAATGATTACCCAACAAATTGGCCCGAAGGAGAATGCGAAACATGATATGTATGCTAATATAGATATGAGTATCCATGGACCGTCGGTTATGCCTTTTGCAAACAATATCCCACATACTGTTAACGAAACGATTGCACCACTTATACCTGCTATTAACAATGGTTTGCGTCCCCAGCGATCTATCATAAATATAGCTATAAATGTAAAGAGTGTGTTGATGATCCCTATGGTGACTTGTCCGCCTAAGGCACTGCTTAATTGAAATCCTGCATGCTCAAGTATCTGAGGTCCATAATATATTATAGCATTAATACCTGAGAACTGCGATAAGATGGGTAATGATAAACCAATGATTAATGGAACTCTGTATTTAGGTTCTAAAAGCATCCTTAATGAACCTGTTTCTTCTTTTGCGGCTTCTTTAATGGTTTCTAATTCAATCTTTGCAGCATCTGCGCCATTTAATTTAGATAAGTATAAAAATGCTTTCTCATTCTTTCCTTTTAAGGCTAGCCACCTTGGAGATTCAGGCACGATTAACAGTAATAAAAAGAAGATTATTGCAGGAAATGCGTACATTACGAACATTACTCTCCACACTTCTGTGTTTATTATCCAATGCAACAAAGAGTTTTCAAAGATGTGAGAAAATGATAGTTTCAACAGCATGGCGTTAGAGAAATATGCTACCAATATTCCTATGGTTATTGCAAGTTGATATACTGATACTAAACTTCCTCTGTATTTTGCCGGGGCAAATTCCGAAATATATAAAGGAGAGATGATGCTTGCCACGCCTACTCCCAAACCGCCTATTAATCTGTATGTAATCAACCACGATTGATTGGGAGCTAACCCGCATCCTAAGCCGGATATTAAAAATAAGAGTGCCGACAACAACAATACGTTCTTTCTACCCGCGCTATCACTTAGTTTTCCGGCAAATGCCACGCCGATTATGGCGCCCAACAGTGCGGAGCTCACAAACCAGCCTTCCATTGCTGCGTCCATCCCGAATTGTTTCACGACGAAGGATAAAGTGCCTGAGATCACTGCGGTATCAAAGCCGAATAAGAAGCCGCCTATCGCAGCTATAAAGCTTAAGGTGCCGAGATAGAATCTGTTTATTGATTCTTTTTGTGCTAATGCTCCTGAGTTCATTGTGTTTGATGTTAATTATTATATCAGTAAAAAACAGTACAAATATAATAATTAAAACAATTATGAATTATGAATTAT
>CAIWDQ010000339.1 GCA_903911455.1 uncultured bacterium | reverse complement strand
CGGCAACGGCAACGGCTACGGCGACGGCAACGGCTACGGCGACGGCAACGGCGACGGCAACGGCTACGGCGACGGCTAGCCCTATTAGAAGAAAAATAAAGAAGTGATGGTGGGGGTTTTGTTGAGGGGAGAAGTGACCGCCAGTTCGTTTAACCTAAAGGTCTGGCAACTGCAGATAGAGTTAGGGTGAACTCTGCTTTACCCCTCTACCAAGCTCCTGACTAATCAATATAAATAAATAAAAATATGACAAAATCATTTTGCGACAAATGCCAAAGAGAATTATTAAAAGAAGAAGATGTTTATTCTATAACTGGATATAGAAGATATTATGCGAAAGACGGAGAGTGTATTATAAATATAGAAATTTGCGATAAATGCTTTACCGAATTTAATCTGCCTATTATAAAAATAAAAAATGATATTCGTAATAGACACTACTGCGAAAAAACTAACCCCCAAAATGCGATTGGGGAATAAATTAACCAGCCAATAGATAGTTTGTATAAAATTAAAAGTTAAAAAAGATATGAATAAACCAACAAAAGAGTGTGCGTGTGTTCAAAGTCATTACAATTCTAATGCTACTTGCTCGTGCCAGTGCCACTTTGAGCCACTTGAGGAGAAGAAAGGAAGTAAAACTGAAAAAAGTTTTATGGATATGATGGAAAAGGATATGGGTGTAAAGTTTGTTGATGTGACGCCACTTGAGGAGAAGAAATGTATGCACGAATATACAGTAGGAGAAGTGTTTGAAGGAGTAGAAAACTGTAAGAAATGTGGTCTATTAAAAAGTACCATTGAGAACCCCCTTGAACCTAAGCCAGGGTGGGAAGAGGAGTTTGAGAATGAAATATGGAAATATTTAGAAAGAGGTAATCTTTATAGGTCTGTTGAGTATTCAAAATCCTTCATTAAACTCCAAATAGAAAAAGCAAAGGCGGAGGAGAAGGAGAGGGTGGTGGAGATTATAAAGGGTATGAAAGAAACAGAAGAGCTGGCTATAGACGACATTCGGGATTTTGATGAAGATTATGCAGATGTTTATAATTCAGCTCTACAAGACCTTTTAGAAACATTAAAGAAGTAAACCTCTAGGTGGTTGCAAGGATTACAGGAGACGCAAGTTTGATACTCCTGTAATTTATACAGCCACCTAATTAAAAAGACACCCATCAGGTGTCCTTTTTTGTTATATTAAATTTCTAATTCCTATATCTTGTACTGGGCTAAACATCATAAATAATGCTAGTCCTGCAAGTGCTATAAGAAACCAACTTGTCGTACTCAATTTTTATGGTAGCACTTCTCGGATACTAACTACTGCTAAAACTGCTGCTACTGCAACAATTCCATACCAGAAGTTCTGTGTGAATATGGTAGGTATTGCTGAACCCAAGAAGATTGCTACGCTTAATAATAAAGCATTTGCACTGTTCTCTGTTGTCATTTTTGTTTGTAGCGATAGATAAATAACACAATGTTTGCACCTAACAAACAAACTGGAAATAAAGCTATCGCCATTATTATTAGTAAATCACTATCACTCATTTTTTAATTAGTTCTATTTTAGCTTTTAATAATTCAATTACATTTAACATTAAACCTACTAGTTGTTTCTTTATAGTATAAACTTGATTTGACATATCAATCATTGTCATTGGGTTACTAACATAACCTTGTGTTACATATTCATAGGGTAAATATCCATATCCAGAAAATCCCCAATCTAATCCCCAAGAGTTTATAAATTTAAACAATTTAGTATCATCGTTATATCCTATAATATATATTGTGTGTTGCCAAACCATCTGACTTTTATAAGCAGGTAATTCTACAAAACCATTACCCCAAACTATATTATTACCCCAGCTAGCAACTACACAGCCAGAACCATCAATAATGGCTCTCTTATAACATTCTATATTTTGTTTGTCCCAAGTAACATAATTATTAGTTTGATAAATTGTGGCATTGTCATAAGCCTCTGCTGTAATATCTTGCTTTCTCTCCATAAATTCTTCTGTAGGTGGAGTTCCATTAATGTAAGAAGAGCAATAACTTTCTTCACAAATACCTACACTTCTAATTTTACCCATAGCATCTTTAATATAAGACCCCATCGGTTTTATAAATGTTTGTGAATAAACGAACTTTGGAGAGAGTGAAGTCCATTTTCCTGTTTCCTTGAAGTTCAAGACCTCTGCATAATAAGAACACGCCTGAGAAGTACAAGAACCACTTCCATCTTGATGTTTAATTCTACCACCATAAACAACTTCAAAGTTCTTAGGTAAAACAACTGCTGTTGGAATTGTCTCAAGTCTAAAATCTCTTAATGTTACCAGTTGGGTTAAAGCACCCTTACCAAATTGTTTTATATCGGTCATATTTTTAAAAAATAGTTAGTCCAATAATCTCTATTAGTATTTGTTTTTACGTGACATCCCCTATGTAGAGAAATTAAATTATCTGGGTTACAATTAGTTTTATTATAGTCTATATGATGAACGTGCAGAGCTTCCTCTCCTTGTGGAAGTTTGCACATACTACAAATATAGTGGTCTCTTTCTCTAATGCTTTTTCTTAACGTAATAGTCCAGTCAGTTGTATATGGTTTAAAAGATAAACCACCTTGCCAATTCCAATGTTTTTCTCCATTAAGTGGAAAAGGTTTGTGTCCTTTTTTAAACGAAGTATTGTTTATCTTAAGATTGGAAGTGTCTTTAACTTTCCAGTGTTTACCTAAGTTATTTTTATTACCCCTTAATCTCTCCCAATATTTTAATTGTTTTTCTGTTGCCATACTTATATTATACTACTAATTGTAAAAAAGAAGGTGTGTCACGCACCTATATTATTGAGGTAACTTAGGAGCAGGAATGCAAGAGAATTTCCAATCTGGGTCTAACCATATAGAATTTATTCTTCTACAGATTTCTTGTGGACTTGTTGTGCCAAATAATCTATGCCAGGATCTATGGTCTATTACATCTACTAAAGAGATATTTTTATTATCGTTGAATCCACCACAACTTTTAGGTTTGCGATGGTGTCTACTATCTCGGTACTTTCTGCTCATTTTTTTACCTCCTAAAAAGAACTATTTGTATTCAAGTTTTCTTATTCTATCCTCGTGGTCATCTAATTTATCTTGAAATTTTTGTTGTTCTACAATACCAGCTTGTACTGTTACATATACCTGTGCGACTCTGGCATTTACATCTGCGATACTTGCTAGGAGGAAGTAATACCCTCCACAAACTAATACCACTATTGATATTATACCAATAATAATAGGGATTGTAACTTCAAACTTTATCTTGTCTATTGTGTCGTCTTTCATTTTTATTAGGTGCAAATGTTTTAATTCGCAGCTTCTATGAGCTTGTGTTAATTATATTTTAGAAAGTAATTTTATTTGTTCATCAAAGGCTACAATATTAGCATTTAATGTTTCATCTTGTCTTAATTGTCTGTCAGCTAATACTTTTGCGTTTGCGATATTGAAAGCAATTTGTGCTATTGCTTGTTCTTTCATATTAGTTAATTCTACTAATGAAAACTGGTCTAGGTTAATTTGTTGTGGGTTCATATGTTTATTGTTATGTATTAATTATATTATTATTGTTTCAGTTGACAAAACTGGAACTAATTTTGATAAGTCATCTACAATAGCTGTCATTTTTTGTGTTAGAAAATCCATCTGCTGTTGTAGTATTTTTATCTCCTCTTGTTTCTGTGCCACAAAATCAACTAAACTTATTGTTGTTGTTTGTAATACGTTTCCGTCTTGTAATATTGTTTCCATATTTTTATTCATATTTTATTAAACAGTTACTATTTGCTCCTGAAATTACCACTGTTAAACCTATTTCAAAAAGAACTCCACCATCTCCGTCTAGTGGTACGGCAAATGGAACTGTGTTATTTCCCATCGAACCAGTTGTATAAAGAACTGTACCTGACGCTGCTGTATTATCATAAATAGTAATAACAGAGTTGTTTGCTACTCCAGATATGTTAAGTGAGTGGATAGCTCCTGGACCAATCTTTAAGAATACTCCAGCTGTTGTACCTTGTTGTAAAAAAGACCTAGGCTGTGAAACTGCTACTCCGAACTTGTTAATACTTGTAACTAAAGTAGTAATATACACAGCACTTCCAACTCCTGTGTTTATGTTAGATAGATAACCTTTAAAGTGAGGTGTTGCTGTTAGTCCTGTTGTTGTGGCAAATATTGCGTGTATTGGTACTCCATCTATAACAAATAAAGTCTTTCTGTTTGTGTAATAGATTTCAAAAGTAGTGTAGTTTGTTGTAATTGTATAAGATTGTCCTGATTTTGTTCCATCTCCATTAAATGAACCAGATGAAATCATTGTATCAGTTCCATTTTTTCTTGAACCTACTTGAAATGTTGTAGCTGATAATTGAAAGAAATATCCATTAGCTGGTGCTGTTGATAAATCCATAACTCCCCATCTACGAACATTGTTTACTGCTCCAGTATCTCCAACTCTGGTAATTGAACGAAAATAGTTTTGAGATGCAGCCACATATCTAGCAATCTTGTTTGTTGCAACTTGAGTTGAAGAACCTGATGTAGTAGTGGTTAGTAATTTACATTCTCTATCTGTAACTGTTGCAGTACCTCCTGCAGCGTTTGTAGTAACCCAGAAGTTTACATCTGGTGCATCTCCATTTGCTACTGTGTTAAATACTGTTCCTACTAACTTGTAAGAGTCTGCTGTCTTAAATTGATTAAGACCTGTAAACTCTGCGTCATTACCATAATCGTCTGTTAAAAATACTTTTTGAAAATATGACATATATTTTTTTTAAATTATTATCCAATTAGTACCATTTGATTGTACCTGCATATTATTACCTGTTAATACTATTTGAGTAGTTAATCCATCAATGGTCTGACTAGAAGTTGTTGCGACTGTAATTGTTCCTATACCACTATTCTTAATGTTATATATTTTACCAGTAATTCCAACAGCTGTTGGTAGTGTAACTGTGAAAGTATTAGCAGTACAATTTATCGTGTAGTCTGTTGCTAGTACTGCGTAAGTTCCAGTTACAGCTACATAACTAAGAGTCAATCCTGCAAATTGTGCTGAACCTGTAGCATCTACTTTTGCTAATACTGTAGCATCTGATTTTTGCCATTGTGTAAGGTCTGCTGATTGTGAAGTATATCCTTTAATGACTTCTCCTATTTTTGTAGCGAGATTATTTAATACACTAAAGGCTTGCGTGGTTGGTGTTGCTGCATCTGATGTATTAAAAATAGCGACTCCTGCAGCACCTGTAGTAAGTACCGTACTGTTAGATTGTCTGAATTGTATTCCTGATGTTGACGCTGAGTTTATGTAAGTTTGAGCACCTGCGTTGGATAAGAATGTATAGTTACTTGAGTTAATTGATGCTACAGCTACGTTAAACCAAAGACCTGAATATCCTCCTCCTATTGTTCCTAATATAACACTAGAACCATCTGCTACAGCGATAATATTTCCAGTAGGGTCTATTTTAGCTTTGACTGTTCCTGAAGCATTCTGCCATTGTTGTAAGTCTGCTGTTTGTGCAGCGAATCCTCTTGAGATTATAGGAACTGTTGTAGCATCTTTTGCATAAAATATTTGTTGCTCTGTCCAAATATTATTTATAGCAAGTCCTGGCATTGTCCACGATAGGTTACCTAGTGTATCACTTACTAGAGCATATCCAGTCATTGTTGATACTGCTGGAGGTAGCATATAAGTATTACTTACAGCTTGGTTATTATTCCCTTTGAAAGTATTGTCATAATAACTATATGAGGGAGTAACAGCAGTAGCGATTGTAAATGTTCCATTACCTGTAAAGGTATATATTTTATATGAACCACTTGTCGTTACAGCATATGTTCCAGTAGCTGAAGCTGTAGCTGAACTTGTTAAGAACTTAATTATCACAATACCTGAACCACCAGCACCAGAAGTTCCGTTTTGGTTTCCTCCACCTCCTCCACCTCCAGTATTTGCTGTTCCAGCATTGTTACCACCAGCCGCACCACCACCATAACCACCAGCACCTGATACTGGACTTCCACCTGCATAGTTACCTTGTCCTCCACCTCCTCCTCCTGCTAGATAATAAGTACCACTAACATTTTGACCAGATGTTGACCCAACAATAGGGTTTACTATTCCAATTCCACCAGCACCTGCTAGTAGAGAACTTACAGCATTTTGTCCAACTGCTCCTGCTCCACCTCCACCTCCACAAGTATAAAGTATTTTTCCATTACCTCCTGCATATCCCTGTCCAGCCGTTCCACTTCCACCATTTCCTGTAGCTCCAAATGAACCTCCTCCTCCCGAGCCACCAGAGTTTCCAGTGTAGTCAACGTTTATGCCTCCTGTACCTCCTCCAATAGCTGTAAATGATGCAAAACTAGAATTGTTACCATTATTACCCTTTCCTGATGCTGAACCTGATCCACCAGTACCTACGACAACGTTATAAGTTCCATCTGCGAGTTTATGTGATATATTATTTATAACTCCACCTGCTCCTCCTCCTCCACCAGTTAGACCTCCTCCACCAGCTCCTCCTGCGACAATGACACTTTGAAGTGTATTTGCTCCATCGTGACCCATAATATCTACTGACCCACGAAATATTGAATCCCCAACAAAGACAGAATCTCCTGTAGCGGCTATAGCAAATATATTTCCAGCTAGTGTTACGTCTTTTCCATTAGAGTTTTGGAAATATCCACCATATCCATTACCTGCTAAAAAGGCTTGATTATTACCATCTGAAGAATACAAATCTAATGTTGTATATCCTGAATCTTTAGCTTGCATTGTACTTTGTCCATATGCATTTATTGCATAATTTCCATTTGCTAAATAAACTGAATTAGAGGCAAAATCTGAAAAATAACCAGCAGATGACCTTCCAGAACCATAACCAAGAACAGAGGAAAAACCATAATTATTATCTACCTCGTCTAGAATTGTAACTGTATCGTTATACGCACCTTGCAAAAATTTACTACTGCCATTCGCACTTATGACATAAAGATTATCAGCTAAAGTTAAATCAGCACCACTTGTGGAATTATATGCCTTTATAGCATTTCCACTTGAGCAAGAAGCGTAGATGAGTCCTTGATTAGGGTCTGCTAAATATAAATCCCCTGTGGTTGAGCCATAACCTTGTAAGAAATGTCCAGCACCAAAAGCATCTATAGCATAAGTACCATTTGCTAAATAAACACCATTAGACGGGTCAGCAAAATATCCAGCATAATCTCCTTGCTTACCTAATATAACAGTTCTATCTGTATTGATTACATTTATAGCCACATTCCCATTCATAAACTCAACAGCCTGCCCTGACATTGAAGTATTGGTTATGGTCTGTGGTGTTGTTTGGTCTAATTTGAGGTAGCCAGAGAGGTCTACCTCGTCTGTTGGTTGATTTATTTCCAATTAGTTAGAGTTGGCTTATAGCGTCGGATAGAATAGTTTTCTTTTGGGCGAACTCTTGTTTATCTTTTTGTAATTCCTCAATAGACTTCTCCAATTCTTGCATTTTTGCTTCAAGTATGGTCTTACCTTCCTCTAATACTGCTGTTTTATCATCGAAATCCTGGCTCTGAGAGGCTATTGATTGTCTAGTTGTAGTTTCCTCTGTTTTGGCATCTGATAGTGACTTAAGAGCTATTTGGAGTTTCTCAGAAATAGAAGCATTTTCAAATCGTATGTTTGTCTCTCTCTCTTGTAATTCTTTAATAGTTTCTTCTATTTGCACTCTTCCTTCATTTAAAGTACCTATCTCTTTTTCAAGAGAAGTTTTTAACTTAATAAGTCTATTTGTTTCTGCGTTCGCAAGTGTTTGATTATTTTGTGCCTGCTCTACTGCTTTAGCAATATCTTTAGGTAAAATAATATCTAATGATGGATTATTTATCATATTTTTATAGTTTAATTATGAGCACTCCATTAGAGTATAGGAAGGAGTTCCTGAAGCATAACAAGTTATTACTCCTGTGAATATTGTTCCATCTTCCATTGCAAATGTTCCTCCCGTTCCATCCTCTGTTCCAGTACCAGCTTTTAGTATTACATGATAAACCGAAGAAGAGGCTGTTCCTCCAAAGCATATATACAATTTAGCTGCAGCCTGGTTTTGAATCATAAATGCACTCCTTGCAGGATTATCTGCTGATATTGTAGTGCTTGTTGCTAATGTTGGTACATTAATTGTTTTTGTTTGATGTAGTATTCCTGTTGCATCTGCCATAATTTATTCTCAGGTCTTATGTTTTTGAGCTGAGTGATTATTTTAATATTTTACTTTACTTTTTCCTCTAAAAATGGTATAATTAATCATATGATAAAAGAACTCAATATACTATTCACTTTAACCTTCTTCGTGGTATGTTTCCTTTTTATAGGATGGTGGACGGGATTAGTATTTTTATTTTGGTTACTTGGTAAATACGGATACTAATTATTTATTCTGTAATTGACCAGCAACTCCCATACCTGCTATTGCTTTAACCTTACTGTTTAAGGGTGTTTTTACAGCATTTGCAGAGGTTCTCTTAATTATCCCAGCTCTCATGGCTCTTGGTGTTAATCCACTAAGGGCATTTTCAACTGCTCCAGAAGCACTTTGTCCTGCCAATGCTCCAGCAAAAGGAAGATTAACCATATTTCCTGCAAAGTTTCCAACTGCTGTCGATGCTGCATTTATCATTCCATGAACCATTCCTCTTTTAGGAACAATTTTACCATTAATCTCTCCTAAGAAGTTTTGAGCATTTATCAAAGACTTCATAGACTTGTTTATTTCTGCTATGTTGGATATTCCAGCATTATCTCCTCCTACCTCTACTGCAGTCTGCAAAGCCTTATATGCAATTCTCATATTACTTAAATCTGGGTCTCCAAACTTTGCTTCTGATATTTTTCTTCCAATTTCTCTCTTT
>CAIWDQ010000338.1 GCA_903911455.1 uncultured bacterium | reverse complement strand
GGAATTGACATTAAAAATCCTTATCATTCATATCGCCACCTCCATTATCTAGACGTTTTGAAGGTTTCATCTTTAAACCTCCATTAATCTTATATGTAAGACTTAGATAAGCAATTCGGGAATCACGTTTACGGTGCATATAGGAATAGAAATCGGTTCCATAGGTTTCAACATCAAAATGAGAAGTATTAAATATATCACTAACCCTAAATCCCATTGTGAATTTATCTTTAACAATGTCTTTTTTAACAGCTACATCTGCTGAATACATTGCAAACATCTTTCCCTGAGGTGTAACAATAGGAGCACGATAGTTGCCAGATACCTGAATAGACAAACCTTTTGGAAAATTCATAGCAGAATTAAATTTAGAGGTCCAGCTATAATTATCATTTGTTATACTTCCATCATTAATATTTCCTTGAATAATTGTTCTGAAGTAACTAAAGTTTACATTCAATCTCCACCATTTAGTTAATTCGCGTTCGGCAATAAATTCTACACCGTAAGAAACCCCTTTTGAAAGGTTTTCAGTAGTCATATAATTAACACCTTTTACTGTATCAAGCCAGCTAACTCGTTTCATAACATCATTAATCTGACGATAGAAAACTGAAGTCATCAGGGAGGTCTTTTCCCATGTTTTAGAATGACCTATCTCAAAAGAATTAACATACTCCGGTTTTAAATAAGGATTACCAAAACGAATCATCAAAGGATTAGAATAATCTTTGAAAGGATTAAGTGATTCAATATCCGGGCGGTTTACTCTACGGCTATAACTTAACTGAACTTCATTTTTATTTGGAAGCTTTTTAGAAATGTGAACACTAGGATACAAACTATAATAGTTATTTGTGACACTATTAGCTTGTGTCAACTGATCTATTTTTGTAATTGCATCTTCTAATCTTAAACCTACCTGAGCAGATATTCCACTCTCCCATTCTTTAGATAGAGTTGCATATAATGAATGAAAACTTTCGCTATAGATAAAATGATTGGAAGTAGTATCATTAGTCATCCATTGGTTTGTAGGATAATCCAGCGTTTGTAAATTAAAGTTATTATCAACATTACGAATTATTCCCTGATAACCTGTTTCAAGTTTCATTTTATCACCAAAAGGGTGTAGATAATTTAAGAGTATGTTAGTAACATTATTATGTCCTTTATTATCTTGAATTTGTTTTAAAGGTAAAGTAGACGATGGTGTAAGATCATTATTATAGTAATCTTCATTCATATTTGTTTTTTCATCGTCATTAGAAATACTATAAGAAACGTCCAGAGTTAACTCGCGATTCTTTTGTTCAAAAGTCTTTTTATAACTTAAAGAGTAGGTTTGTGAGTTATTCTTTTCTATTTCATCATTTGATTGAATAAAATAATCATTTAAAATATTATTACTATAATACGTCTTACTATTTAAGACTTGTGGACGATCCCCATTTTCTAAATTAATTTGACTTGAAAGTGTAAGAGTATTTCTTTTGTTTAAATAAATATCAATACCTAATTTAAAGTTATTGTTATCCATTGTTCGTGTGCCGTCACTATTCTGATATGTATTATTAATAGTATCCTGAATAGTAGCAGTACGATAAGTATTTCCTATAAACTTCATCTTGTTCCATCTGCCGTCCCACGAGCCAAAGATATTATACTTACCGGTACTATAATTTAGATTTACTGAACTACTGTAACGATTACTTGTTCCGGTATTAAGAGTGGCCATTCCATTTAAACCTGTTGCAACCTTTTTCTTAAGTTTAATATTAATTATACCCGACATTCCATCAGGGTTATATTTGGCTGAAGGATTAGTGATAATCTCAATACTTTCTATTGCACTTGCAGGAATCTGCTCAAGAACTGCCTGCCTGCTAGTGCCTGCCATTGCTGAGGGACGTCCATCAATAAGGATATTAACGTTAGTGCTGCCTCGCAGACTTACATTCCCATCAATATCAACTGTAACTGAAGGAACATTCTGTAATACATCAACAGCAGAACCGCCTGCACTTACCAGATTCTTTTCTACATTTACTATCTTTTTGTCTAACGAAAACTGTACAAGTTGTTTCTCTGCAGTAATATTAACTGTTTCCAGATTACTAATAGCTGCTGAGAATTTGATCTGACCCAGATTTTTAATCTTATCAGTTGGGTTTAAAACAATATTAGGGATATGAAGATTGGAATAACCTATGAAACTAACCACTACATAATATTTCCCGTAAGGAAGATTTTCTAACTTAAAGAAACCTTTACTATCACAAACAACACCTGTAACCATAGTAGAATCAGTCGCCCTATAGATTACTACATTGGCATACTCAACGGGAGTAGAAGACTCTTTGTCGATAACAACACCCATAATATTGCCACCACCTACAGTTCCACCACCCTTTATAACAGGGTTTCCTGACTTGTAAGAAGCCTGAGAATATATAAATGAATTAAGTTGAAAGAATAGTATACAGATTAATAATCCTACTTTCCTAATGTTGTTAATAGTCATCTTTAATAGTTAAATGTTGTTGCAATTTTATTAGAGTGCAAAATTAGATGTTTTATTGTTTAGATAATTTTATTTAACAAAGGTTTAAGAAAAAATAGTACTTAGATTACTTGGAGCGCCTTGAGTACTTAGAGTAGAAAGACATAATATAATATGAAGAATTAGTGTATTAAAAGTAAAAGAGAGGCTGCCTTTATATAGACAACCTCTCTTCTTTGATATAACTTTAGGCACTTTAGGTACTTTAAGTATTTTAGACACTTCTTATTTTACAGGGACATTCTTAAGTGTTTCTACTAAGAAATCCCAGAACTTAACAACACTTGCTATGTTTACTTTTTCGTCAGGGGAATGTGGGAAACGGATGGTTGGACCAAACGAAATCATATCCCAGTTAGGGTAAACGCCGCCTAACAAACCGCATTCCAAACCTGCATGAATAGCAAATATCTTAGGAGTAACACCAAACTTGTTATTATAAATCTCTAACATCTTCTTTAAAATTGGAGAAGATGGATTTGGTTTCCAACCTGGATATTGTCCGTCAAATAGTATTTCAGCACCAGCTAAATGGAATACTGATTCAATCTGACTTTCAAGATCAGCTTTAGCTGAATCAACAGAGCTTCTTAATAAACATAAAACTGTAGCTGAACCGTTTTCAACTTTAACGATAGCTAAGTTATTAGATGTTTCAACAAGACCTTCCATTTCGTTGCTCATACGTACAACACCATTAGGACAAGCATATATAGCATTGGTAAATGTTATCTGAGCTTTTTCGTCCATGATCTTTGCAGGCATTTCAGTTGGAGTGGCTACTACAACTAAATCAGGTTCAACAGCCGAAAGTTCTTTACGGATAGTAGCTTCGTATTCTTTTACTTTGTTTAAGAAACATTCTTTCTTATCAGCAGGAATAACAACTACTGCAAACGATTCGCGAGGGATAGCATTACGTAAACTACCACCATTTAAGGTAGCTACTCTTAGGCCACAACATGCATGATCTAACTTAATAAAGCGATTGATCAGCTTGTTAGAATTACCTCTTCCTAAATGAATATCAACACCTGAGTGACCACCTTTTAAACCTTTAACTGTAAGATTGTAAGCGATATATCCTGCAGGAACATCCACCTGATTGTAATTAAAAGTAACTGTAGCATTAGTTCCACCTGCACAACCAATATAAAGTTCGCCTTCGTCTTCCGAATCAAGATTCATTAGGATATCTGCTTCCAAGAAGCCTGGTTTCAGACCGAAAGCACCTGTCATACCGGTTTCTTCGTCAATTGTAAACAATGCTTCAACCATACCATGTTGTAAGTCGGTAGCTTCCAGAACTGCCATAGCAGCAGCTACTCCCATACCATTATCAGCACCTAAAGTGGTACCATTAGCTTTCACCCATTCGCCATCTATTCTGGTTTCGATTGGGTCTTTAGTAAAATCGTGAACTTTATCAGAGTTCTTTTGAGGAACCATATCCAAGTGGCCTTGTAAAACTACACCCATTCTGTTTTCCATGCCTGGAGTTGCAGGTTTGCGGATGATAACGTTACCAACTTCGTCAACTACTGTGTGAAGACCTAATTTTTCGCCAAATTCTTTAACAAACTGCCTGCATTGTTCTTCGTGCTTCGAAGGGCGAGGTATTTGAGTAAGACTGTAAAAATGTTTCCACAATGGTTTTGGTTCCAGATTTAATATTTCATTATTCATAGCTATTGCTTTATTTAAGATTATTATTTTGTTAAGATTAATGAACGCAAAAGTACTTCTTTTTATGATACTAATTGGATTAATTATGAAAAATATTTTTAAACTTTCGAAAAGGCTTTTAGTTGTCTAGGCTTTTAGACTATTAGGAATAAGAATTGGCTAAGGTAATTATTATATAATACTGCTAATATATTAATATAATAGGCTTTAAACTTAAAAGGAATAAGAATTTGCTAAAAACATACGAGTCTCGGGTGCAAGGAATGGGAAAAACGCTGCGTTGAATGGACTTAAAGTTGAAGGAATTGACTCTTCTGTCCGTTGGATTGATGCTCGAGGACGTGGGATTGACTCTTCGGTTGGTTGAATTGACTCTCGGGTTCGTGGGATGGTGAAATCGCTCCGTTGAATGAATGTTCGGGTACGTGGGATGGGAAAATCGCTCCGTTGAATCGACTCTTCGGTTGGCTGAATTGAGTTGACTGTAAAATTTATTGATGCGCGGGGACGTGGGATTGACTCTTCGGTGCGTTGAATTGATGCTCGGGTTCGTGGGATGGCGAAATCGCTCCGTTGAATGAATGCTCAGTTTCGTGGAATGGAGAAATCGCTCCGTTGAATCGACTCTTCTGTCGGCTGAATTGAGTTTACTGCAAAATTTATAGATGCTCGGGGACGTGGGATTGACTCTTCGGTTGGTTGAATTGATGCTCGGGTTCGTGGGATGGAAAAAAAAATTGGTGATTTAGTGATTTGGTGATTTGGTGTTTTGGTGATATGGTGATTTAGTGATTCTGCGAAATTGTAAGTTCTAGCAATTTGGTTTGTTGGAGTTTTATATTTTGCACATCTCTAATTTCTGCTTCTTGATTTTCTTTAAAAAAACAAAATAAATAGCGTTTTAAGAATTTTTAACAATCTGTTAAATCTTTACTATACAGCATTATATAAGTATAATTTTGAATTATTCTTATTTGTCATAAAAAAAAGTTACTTTTGACTGGTAACCTTTTGTTCACGAATGCAATTAAGAGATAGTTTTCGATTAACAATATTTTTTTATGAATTATATCTATTAAGTTAAAAATAAATGAACCTCTTTAAAAATAAAATATATGATTACATTTCTCACCTTCAAAATTTCATTTTTTGTATGTTTAGCTTTATGGTCGCTGGTCGCTGAGATAATACATACAAAATTACGAAATAATCTTCAATTAAACAAGTTTTTTTTATTTTTTCATCTTATTATTAACCTGCACGTATTAGGTAAGAATAAGTTCATAGAGCGTTTCCGGTTATTTAGTTTGTAAACATTCTAAATAACAAATATACGACTTTATTAAATCACAATAAAATTAGAATTAAATAAAAAAACGATGAGAAAAAACTTACTATTACTATTAAGCTACTATGCTTATGTTTGATGCTTTTTACATTTAAAGCTGTGAAAGCACAACAAAATATTTATTTATCCGACACAAACAGAGTCTGGATAGATATGATTAGATCCGGTGATTATACTGTACAGGAGGTTACAGCAAAAGCTGAAGCTTATTTTAATGCACATCCTGAAATTGATAGTATAGCACCAAACGAAAAAGCATCTTATAGGAGATGGGTAAATTATTGGGGAAATCGTTCAGTTTTTGTGAATGGTGATACTGTATTTACAAAGATGAATGATATCTTATCTCATATTGCCAATTTAGATTACTCTATAGGTCCTATTACAGGTAAGAACTGGGCATTACTTACTCCTGACCAAGATGATTATCAGGATTTGGGAGTTGTAACTTCTACATGGAGTGACCCCACTAATCCACAATATATTCTTGCAGGAACTGAATCGTCAGGTTTGTGGAAAACAATTGATGGGGGCTTAAATTGGTATAATATTACTGATAGTTATAATGGAACACCTACTTATAATGCATATTATCCATTTGGTGTACTTTCAGTAGCTGTTAAACCATCCGATCATAATACAATATTAATTGCTGCGTCAATCCCATCATTTGATGGCCCTTATGGAATAGGTATTCTTAAATCTATTGATGGTGGAAATACATGGGCGAAAACAAAATTATTCAGTACTGTTATAAATAGTGGGGATGGCATTGATTATAATCCAATAATGAAAATTAAATTTGACCCTTGGAATAATAATTTAGTTTATGCTTCGAGTATCTCTATTATTTATGCTACAGATGATTTATTTGAACATTCTAAAGCAATTTTAAGCTCATTAGGAACTACCTCTCCTTTTGTGAATCCGCAAGATCTATCACTACAGTATTCACATTTGAAATTAAATGACTTTGAAGTATTATATACAGATCATTATATTAATTCTACTTCTGGTCAGATTTTAGAAACTAATAATAGCATATACAGAAAATTTGTTGTAAGTACTTATTCTTATAGTAATGTAACAGCCCAAATAGCTGTAGGATTTTTAAATTATGTAAATCCACAAAATTTTAATTGTAAATGGGATAATATAACAGGCGTAATAACAGGGAATACATCTAATCCACTAAGTTGGCAATTTATAGATGTAATCTCACTTTCACCTCACTTTACCCAAAATGAAAATATAATAATTGATAACAATATTTATGCAGGATACATACTAAATGGACGCTTTAATATAGATGTATTTGGAATAAGTCAAGCATATATAAGTAATGCATCACCATATAATAAATCAACAGCGACAAAAGATAGAAACTTATATTTAGATTGTACTAATAGTAGTGATTTAAATCCTTGTGCAGGATTTGGGATATATTATAATAGATTTAGGCATATTAGTGATCAAGTTTTTGTAGTTGGTGGATATGGTTTAACATTGTTAAAAGAGAATCTGGTGTCTACAACAAATCCAATAGGACATTTAGATTACAACACTCTAAATTATACCACTTTCCATATTCCATCAGGAGCTCTTTTGCCTTACCAGAATGAAAATTCAGGTAAAAATAAAGAATTGCATTTAGGAATTAAAGATATTTTAATAGCTAATCATTTCACAAATAAATATTTTGCTTTAACTGGTACTGAAGGAGGTATATCTAGTTTTAGCTTTGATGATAGTGGAAATCCATTTACTCTTAATAATATAAACGGCAAAGGTTTAAGTATTCAACAATTTAATGATATTACATGTACAAAAGCAAATACAAATGATATTATTGTTGGAAGTGCTATGCACAATGGTTATTGGGGAAGGAATTCAACTTTTTCAAATTGGTTTAATACCTGGATTGATAATGGGGCAAGACTTACAATAAATGATTATAATCCAAATTATCTTTATCATCTTACTTATTTTCCACCATTATTTGCTAATTTCCCAAATACATTTGCAACTACTAACCCTACATTTATGCGTTCGGATAATGGATATGAATTGGATAATAATTGTAGTGGTTGGCTTTGTAGTATGGCAAGCCAGTCATACTTATATCCAAATGTAAACCCAACTCAAGATTATATTTATCAAGTAACAAGCATACCATATACATTTGTATATAACTTACCTTTATTTGTGATGGATAACGAGCCAAACAAACTCATTTTGGGCTATCATGAAATTTTAATGTCTAACCAAAATGGTATTGTAAACCCAATGTCCTGGGCTAACTTATCAAATTTCCCATTTATAGGACAATGTCTTGGATTAAAGGCAATTGCTCAAGCCGGAGCAAATACACTTTATGCTGCATTTGAAAGACCAACATGGAGTTTGGGCCCTAATTTTCAATCTGGGGTTACTCCCTCTGCAAGCTCAGCAAATAAATTATGGAGAATTAATAACATTAATAGTGGTCCTATTCAAATAGACATAACTCCTAATGTACCAATTCCAACAGGTAGTTCACTATATCCATTTTGCTGGAGTAATGTTACTGACATATTAGTAAATCCTGATGATCCATCTGAAATATGGATGGCTATGGGAAGTTTTTTGGGAGGAGGAGGTTCACCAAATACTGGAATTGATCGTGTATTACACACTACAAATAGTGGTACATCATGGAGTGATTTTTCAACTGGTCTGTCGGTAGTCCCAGTTAATTGTATTCGTTTGGTTAAGGATGATAATGATCCTACAATTTACACCCTAGTTGTTGGTACAGATATTGGTGTATTTACCAGATTAAAAGGTGCAACTACATGGACACGTTATAGCGATGGTTTGCCAACAGTTATTGTTACTGATGTTGAAGTTTGGGAAAAAGGTAGAAAGATACGTGCTGCAACCTGGGGGCGTGGTATTTGGGAAGCAGAAGTCCCTTGTATGAGTTCAACAACAGAATATAGTGTGATTAATAATGGAGCTACTACAACTTGGGGTACCGATAAGTTTTTAGATCATATTATTATAACAAATAATAGTACTCTTGTTATCAATTCACATGTTAAATTTAATTATAATGGATATGTACGTGTTGATCCGGGTTCTAAACTAATTATAGATAGGGGTGAATTATATGCATGTCCAACTGTAATGTGGAAAGGTGTTCAAGTTTATGGACATAATAATATTAGTCAAAATCAAACAAGCCAACATGGACTAGTAAATATTATAAATAATGGAACAATTAGAGATGCACTTATCGCAATCAAAACTATTGATGTTACTAATAGTACTCTAGGTGCCGGTATTATAAATGCTGAAGATGCAAATTTTGTTAATAACCAGATAGCTATATCAATGCAACCATATAATTCTTTGATAAATAGCCCACACTTAGAATTCAGCTACTTTAGGAATTGTAAATTTATAACTAACGATCTTTATCATAGCTCTACTTATAATTTTACTGAATTTATTTATTTAAATACAATTAATAAATTAGATATTGTAGGTTGTACTTTTGATAACCAGACCTCTAGCAGTATTCCATTAAATACTTTTGGTGCATTTACAAATCGTGGTATTGGTATAATGAGTGATCTGTCAATATATACTATCAACTATTATAATAATTTGGTTAGTGGTTCTTGTACTCCTTTATTTAAAAATCTTAATTATGGAATTAAAGCAAGTAGTAGTGATATTACTAAATTTATCACTGTTAAAAATACAACATTTGATAACAATTGCCAAGGTGCTTATTTAAGTACTATTAATAATGCAAGTTTTACTGATAATACTTTTAAAATACCCGATTGTCATGATCCTGGTTTATTAGGAGGATCTGTAAATGGTGCTTATGGTTTATATTTGGATAATTGCACAGGTTATACTGTCGAGAATAATAACTTTGATAAAGCTGCCTTTGTAAGTAAAGCTGCTTATGGCTTAATAATAAATAATAGTGGTCCTTATAATAATCTGATATACAATAATACTTTTAATAATATTTATTATGCAGGTACTCAGGTGCAGGGTACAAATTACTTTTCATTTTCAGTTACATGGCCTCCTACACATAAATATTTTGAAGGCGGGCTTCGGTTAAAATGCAATGATTATAATAAAAATTATCAGGATATTATTTTAATGCATGCTCCACTTATACCATTTACTGCGTCCACAATAGCTAAACATCAAGGGTCTATGTCAAGTCCTGCTAATAATACATTTTCTCTTGACCCAAGTATAAATACATATAGCGATTTTAATAGCTTTAACCAACAAATTACATATTATCATCATTCGGCACCTTCGCCAGTAATTCCTGTTAATATATATAATATTACACTTCATGATGTTGGATTTCCATTTAATAAATCAACAGAATGTCTGTCAATAGCAGCAACAGGAGGAAGTACAGGTATCGGAAATTCAGGATTTAATTCAGGATTATTAACAACTCAAATAGCACAAAGCACAGTACAATTAAATTCAGCTAATTTAATATTGAATATCTGGAGAGATGGAGGTAATACCGAAGGTTTATACCAAGAAATTGAATATGCATATTCATGGGATACTTATCAATTATTTGGTGATTTGATTAATGCATCACCTTATTTATCTAATGATGTCTTGCAACAAACAATAAGTAATATAGATGCAATACCAGACGATTTACTAACTATTATTCTAGAAGCAAACCCTCAATTTCAACGATCAAATAATGTAATGCAAGATTTAAAAGAAATAAGACAATTTTCGGATGAGACAATAGAAGAAATAAGGTTTATTGCAGGGGACTCTCTTTCGCCTTTGGAAAATCTGGAAGCCAATGTTTCGCATTTTTCTAACGAAAGAAAAGTTTATGTTGATATGCTCAAACTATATTATCTTGCAGATACTACAGGAACTTGTCAGGACAGCCTAATCTCGTTATTATCAGGTGAGCAGGATGTATCTTCAATTTATGAACTTGCTTTTGTTTATATAAATAAAAATGATGCAGAAAGTTTAAATAATTTAATGTACGATCTGCCATTAATAATTGATCATAATAATCCGGATGAGATTAATGAGTGGGAAGAAATGAAGCAATTACTTCCCAAAATACTATCAATGAATAATAGTCATTCTTTAGGTGATGGAGATAGAAGTTATATTTATATGCTTGCAGATAATGAAAATAACTTAGCGGGAATGCTAGCAAAAAATATACGTTTGCAATCAGATACCAGTTTCCATTATAAAGAACCAATTTATATTAATGATAGTGTTCAAACACGATCTAAACTAAATAAGAAGATCAATAAATTACCTAAGAAACAAGATGAATTAACTATATATCCAAATCCAGGGAAAAATTATGTAATAATTGATTATAAGAATACTACAAATGCTAAAGAGATACTATTAACTATAACTGATATGCAGGGCCGTTTGCAAAGTAAACAAGAATTAAAATTAAAAGCATCCCAGAATTTTGTAGATGTTCATAACCTGATCAATGGTTTTTATAATTTCACAATTTTTGTGGACGGTATACAAAAAAGTTCTAAAAAAATAATTATTCAACATTAAATATATTAATTGAAGGGGAATTCAATTTTAGAATTCTCCTTCAATTTACGTTAATATTTTATTAATTTTGTTAAT
>CAIWDQ010000337.1 GCA_903911455.1 uncultured bacterium | reverse complement strand
CAATTTCTTTTTGTAGTTTGTGTTGTTCAAGTACATCATTTAATTGTTTATCCGAAAGCTTATCTAATTGTTCTTTAACACATGCTTTTAATTTTATTAAAGGGCCCATTACATTTGGATCATTTCCGATTTGATCTTTTAAACTATCTAAATAATCTATCAATCGCATTGAGGCACATATTTGTGAAAGTTCGTCTTCGTTTAAATCAGGTTCCATAATATTATTGTTAAATGTTCAATCGAAATCATTTTATTCGTAACCATGTTCTTTATTAAATTCATCATATATCAACTTATATACTTCTAATACATGGTCTCTTTGTTCTTCAGTAAGCTCATCCATAGTTTCTTTTGTTTGACTTACCACTTCTGCAAGTTGTATTACTAAAGCCTCATTATCTGAGAATCTTTCTTTATTTTTTTCTAATATTTCAACCAACCATAATGAAAAGCATATCTTTCTGACAGCATCATCACTTAATTCTTCTTCGTCTTCGTCTTCCATTTATTCTTGTTTTAGTCTATTGTTATAATCATCCACACGTTTATTATGCAAATCAAGGATGTCATTCATTGTTTCATCCGAAATTTCTTCCATTGCACCAGTAGCCAGTTCAGATAATTCGGCAACAATTTTCTGCAACTCCGCGTCGTCAGGAGTTTCTTTTAATTTCTTTTTTGCGTTTTCTAAAATAGAAAATGATGTTTCAAGATTACTTAAATTTAATCTATATATTTCATCGTCCAAAAAACTCTTAAGTTCATTAAGTTTTTCTTTCAAGTTTTCGATAGTATCGTCTTCCATAGTATTATTATTTTCTCACAAAAGTACTTATAATAGTTTAATAGTATCTTCTTTATTATTTATTATTATTTTGAATAGTCTGTAGAAGGCACTCTATAGAGTGATACAGCTACAACTTAAAATATAATTTATGTATTTGTTCAAAAATAAACAAAATAATGTATTGCTATTCAAATAAAATTAGTAATTTTGCATTTACAAAGGCTCCCTACATCCTAATTTTTATAGAACTAATTGTAACGATAGTTTTCTTCCAAAATGAATAAGTAGGGTTGAGATGACTATATAATATTATTTAATCATGTCCGTTAATCGTTTTTTTGACAATCCTTTCGATTTCCTAAGGAGATTCGGGAGAAACAAAGTGCAGATTTTTATATATCTACACATACAAGCAATGAAAATGAGAGTGTCTTTACGACCTGTTTTGATCCCTCTTATTGCAGCTACGCAGATATTATACGACTTAATGTTTGCTAAAACCACTGATAAATCATCTAAAACAGGCCAACGTATTGCCGAAACTGTAGAAGTAAATAATGCTGTTGAAAACTTTAAAAAAGCTATGCGTAAGTTATATGCCAGAGCTTTTGATAAACTTGGCGTTAATTCTCCAATTTTCATTCAGCTGTTTAATAATGGTTTAAAAACCTATAATAATATGATACTCGAAAATGCATATCTTGTTATTACTACCGTTAAAACAACTGTTACTACTTACGCAACTGAATTAGGAGCCGATATGAAAATTCTTATTGATAATTGTTATACCGAGTTTAATGATGCAAGAGTTTTACAAACAGGATTAGCAAGTAACGTAAAGGGGAACAAACCTGTATATGATGTAGTTTTAGATCAGATGATAGACCAATTGGATACAAATCGTCACACCATCTGTTTGGACGACAATACGCATCCGGAAGAAAACTATGTGTTTTTTGAAGATAGTGTTTTATTTACACCAAGTACTCATAAAAGTACTGATAAGGGTAATATATTAATTGTAAGTGTTGAACCATCAACACAAAAAGATTCAGGAGCTTCTTTTGGTCCTGGTCAAAAAGCTACTTTAGAAAACCCTTCAGAAGAAGATATTTATTACTTCCCTGCACAAACTGCAACTGAAATTATGCCTAAAAGTAGTTTGTTTGTACCTAAAAATGGTGGAAAAGTTATATTAACTTCCGAAGAAATGGGTAGTCCGGATAACAAATACCTATTAATAGGAAACAGAACTACTGATAAATTATTAGTTTTAAAGATCACAATAGAATAAATAAAGATTTTTTTTGGTTTGTAAACAACAAACTTAATTTTATATCTAAAAAAAATTGAAAGGTCGTATCCAAACTAAATTGGGTACGACTTTTTAATTTAATATCGAAATCTTATTTAAATAAGATAGATGATTTTTTAAGAATAATATGCTGATAAGCTTTATGTATTTAACAAATAAGCTGATAAGTCGTGTCTCAAGCAGATGAGATGCTCCCCAGCAACTGATTTGTCGTATCTTAAGCAAGTGAGATAGGGGAAATCAAGAGAATTGTAGCATCTTAAGCAAGTGAGATGCTCCCCAGCAACTAATTTGTCGTATCTTAAGCAGATGAGATGCTCCCCAGCAACTGATTTATCGTACCTCAAGCAGATGAGATGCTCCCCAGCAACTGATTTGTCGTTCCTCAAGCAGATGAGATGCTCCCCAGCAACTAATTTGTGTCATCTAAAGTACTTAAGATGCTCCATATCTCCTGATACTCAGCAAAGGCATTATTTGGCATGATGTATATAGAGCTGTTATACTGCATATTATAACATTTATAACAAACTTAAAAATGATATAAATAACTGTATTTTTATCCTATTTTGTGATTATGAAAATTTATTATGTTAAAATTTCGTTTGATTAAATAAAAATAACTATGTTTGTAAAATAATTATAAAACAAACTTAAAATGAAAAAACAAATCATTCTTTTCTTACTTATAGCAATAAGTTTAACCTCATTTGCACATGAT
>CAIWDQ010000336.1 GCA_903911455.1 uncultured bacterium | reverse complement strand
TTACCATGGAAGAGTTTTTGGAAAATGAATTAGAATTGCCAATAATTACCGAAGGTATTAATGCAGGTTTCCCTTCTCCTGCAATGGATTTTATTGATCTTACTATTGATTTGAACAAACATCTCATAAAGCATCCTTCGGCTACTTTTTATGGTCGTGTTAAGGGGCATTCAATGAAAGATGAAGGTATTAACGACGGAGATCTTCTTATTATTGATAAAAGTATTGAGCCAACTGACGGAAAAGTTGCTATTTGTTATATTGATGGTGAATTTACTGTAAAAAAGATTAAATTGGAAAAAGATATTTGTTGGCTAATTCCTGCTAACGATAATTTTAAGCCTATTAAAGTTACTCCTGACAATGATTTTCTTATCTGGGGTATCGTAACTCATGTTATAAAGTCCTTATAAGCTATGTTTGCGCTTGTTGATTGCAATAATTTTTATGCTTCCTGCGAAAGGGCTTTTCGTCCTGATCTTAGGGGGAAGCCTGTTGCTGTTTTATCTAATAACGATGGGTGTATTATTGCCAGAAGTAATGAAGTTAAGGCACTTGGTATTCCGATGGGCGCTCCAGCTTTTGAATATGAGGAGATTTTGACTAAGAATAATGTTCATGTTTTCTCTGCAAACTTTGCTTTATATGGTGATATGAGTCATCGTGTTATGAATATCCTTCACGAATATACTCCCGACCTTGAAATATATAGTATTGATGAAGCTTTTTTAAAATTGGAGGGTTTTGAGAATTATAACATCCAGTCATATGGTGAAGAAATCCAGTTAAAAGTTACTAAATGGACTGGTATTCCGATTAGTGTTGGTATAGCACCTACTAAATCTCTTTCAAAAGTCGCCAATCGTATTGCTAAGAAGTATCCTGACAAGACTAAGAGTGTTTATATTATAGATTCAGAAGAGAAAAGGATAAAAGCTCTTAAGTGGCTTAAGATTGAAGACGTTTGGGGGATTGGCAGACAGCATTCAAAGCGTTTGAAAGCTATGAATGTTTATAATGCTTATGATTTTACCCTATTAGATGATGCCTGGGTTAGGAAGAATCTGGCAGTGGTGGGTTTGCGGTTGAAACATGATCTGCAGGGGATGCCTACATTGGATTTTGAAATCGTTCAACCTAAAAAGAATATCGCAACAACTCGTACTTTTGAAAGAAATTATACTGAGTTGGAGCAATTAAACGAACGTGTGACGACTTTTGCTGTTTCGTGTGCCGAAAAACTTAGGATGCAGAAGTCGTGCTGCAATGCGATTATGGTTTTTATTCATACGAATGGTAATAGGAAGGATTTGCCGCAGTATTACAAGAATATTGTGATGAAACTTCCTTTTCCGACCAACTCAAGTATTGAACTTGCGAAGTTTGCATCACAATCTCTGGAAAGAATTTTCCTTAAGGGATATCATTACAAGAAAGCGGGGGTGATTGTAATGGATTTTTCGCCCGAAGATGAGATTCAGTTTAACTTATTTGAGAATAGAAACCTGAGACATATTCCTTTGATGCAAGCCGTTGATAAAATTAATGCCACTTACGGACAACAAAAGGTGAGGCTCGCTTCTCAGGATTTAAAAAGAGTGTGGAAAATGAAGCAAGAAAAGCTTTCGCCGCGCTATACAACTAATATTAACGATATAATAATAATTCATACCTAATGTGTTTTTATTCTAAACAATCAAAAACTGCTGTAGAACTTCAGCATCGCTTTAAAGCTAAGTTTGCTAATGCTTCCGATTATCAAGCAACTACTGTAAATAATGGATTTCTTCATCCTAAAACTCCCGTTATCACCAACAAAGATTCTGAGCTTATTCAATTATATAATTGGGGGCTTATTCCGCATTGGGCTAAGGATGTTACCATTAGAAAGAACACTTTAAATGCTCGTATGGAGACTATCAATCAGAAGCCTTCTTTTAGAGATGCTGCTAAAAACCGTTGTTTAGTTCTTGTTGATGGTTTTTATGAATGGCAATGGCTTGATGATAAAGGTAAGAAGAAGCAAAAATATCTGATCACGCTTCCTGATGATGAGGCTTTTGCCTTCGGTGGTATTTACAACGACTGGGTTGATAAATCTACCGGCGAAGTTATTAATACATATACTATTTTAACTACCGATGCCAATTATTTTATGAGTATTATACATAATTCGCAGAAGCGTATGCCTTTAATTCTTAATAAAGATACTGAAAAAGATTGGTTAAACGGTTTAGCAGTTGAGCAAAGGGATATAGAACTTATCGCTACCCCGGTTTAAAATAATTTAATTGCTATATATAATATGTAGGTATACAAAAATCCAAACTTGCTTGTGTTATCAGGTTTAATAAGGAATTACGAAGTATAATATCAGGAAATACACTATGGACAAAAGCGAAATTCTGTTGTAATTTTGCATCTCAAAGTTAGTGGTTTCAAAAAAATAAGTTTTTTTTATGCTCTGTCTGGGAAGATGGAGCATTTTTTTTAATAATCAGACCTTTTTAATAAGCATCATTAGTTTTTTAGTTAACTTGAAAATTTCTTAATGTTGTCTTTTGTAGATTCCAACCTTGAAAGAAGGAGTAGGATGTGCTTCTATAATAGCCTTTTTTCTACACAACATTTTAATAAATTGAATAACTCCTCTATACTTTTTTCTTAAGAATGGACCAATTAGAGTAAAATTGGTGCAATCTTTATTATAAACGGGGCCTTCAGTTTCAATAATATCTTCTAAATCCAATTTTTGCACTTTATACAATATCTTAAAACTAAATCAGTAATTTTTATTTTTAATCTTAGTAGATTTATTATTATTTGTGTTTTTTTATGTTGATTTAAAGAAAGAAAATAGCATAAAATGAGACAATAAAAAGAGGAAAAGACTTTAATTTATAAAAATGACCCTCTCAAATTTTGAGAAGCAATGTATCCTATTTCTTTTTGTATCTCAAATTTTGAGAAGCAATGTTTTTCATTTTTTCTTGTCTCTCAAATTTTGAGAAGCGAAGTTTTTTGTTTTTTTCCTATTCTCAAATTTTGAGAAGCAAAGTTTTTTCAAATAGACCTTTTAATCATAAATAAGTATGTCTTATTTAATGATTTTTGGGT
>CAIWDQ010000335.1 GCA_903911455.1 uncultured bacterium | reverse complement strand
TTTCCTTTAATGTTACCCATTGAATAAGTAAAGTTGTATAGATTATAAGAAAAGGTTAAAACAAAAAAATAGAAACAAATTAATAAATTATTAAGACTACCTATAAAAAACTGTTTACCTACCCACAAGCTAATTAAATCTTTATTGAATGTAATAAACCCTGAAATAAATAGAAATAATACCCAACTCATAATAAAAAGAAATCGTTTAATAATATATCTCATCTTCTCTTTATTACCCTCCCCATATAGGCTTGCAAATGCTGGAAGCATTGCAATAGAAGGACTATTAACAAATCCTTGAATGACTTTTATTGGACGGCGTGTTAATTCAAGAATAGTAACAGATTGTGGCCCAATAAAACGGGAAACAATAATTAAATCAATATTATTAGCAACTGTACTGAAGATTTTACTAAAAAAAGTATATGAAAATATTTTTGAGAATATAAAAAAGTAATTCTTATTAAACCCAAATGGGATATGTTCTTTTTTATATAAAAAAGATAAAAACACAAGATAAGAAACCATTGCAAGTGTACTTTTAAAAAGATTTGCATATGCAATGGATACTAATCCGACTCCCGTAAATAACAAAAATACATTTAATGTAATTCCCAGAACACCTGATATTGTCAGTATCAATCCAATTTCTTTTGTTCGTTGGAAACCTATAATTGTACCACTTAAACAGAATGAAAATAAAGTAAAGCATGTAGCAATTGCATTTACTTGAAATGCATGGGTAAGCTCATGTATAGAAATGGTATGAGGTAATTTTAAGATACCAACAATAAAAAAAGATAGTATGATGCTTGCAATTAAAGCAATAATAGAGACAATACTTGAAATTAGTAATCCGGATGGGATTAAATATTTAAGATCTTCTTTATCTTGTTTACCATAGGCTACAGATACTTTTTGTGTTAAAACATCACCCACACCAGGGTCAACCATTGTAAGCCATGTAAGGATATTCCCTGATGCAAGCCATGCACCAAATAGGTCGTGATCAATAAATTTTAAATATAATGGGACAATTAATATTCCATTTATTAAACCTATAGACATTCTAAGGTAGAAAAAAAACAAATTCCATCTAGTAGTCGTTTTTCTAGATATTCCCATTTGCTAAATAACTATAAGTTTTATTTATTGGATTAATATTTTTTATATACATTTTCAATTCCTTCATTTAAACTTATCTTTGGGTTCCAATTCAAATTATTCAACAAGTTAACATCAAGAAGTTTTTTATACGTTCCTTCGGGCTTAGTCGCATCCCAATTAATACTACCATTAAAACCAATAATATCTTTAACAATATTTGCCAAGTCTTTAATTGTACAATCTAAGCCTGTCCCAATATTAATATGCGTTTGTTTTAATTCATTATACAATTTAGTTGCATTTACATTTTCTATAATATAAACACAAGCATCAGCCATATCGTCAACATGCAGGAATTCTCTGTATACTTCACCACTGCCCCAAAGGGTGATTGAAATTTGGCGATTTGGCGATTTGGTGATTTGAAGAGGAGAAATGCCATATTTTGATAAAATAGTTAATATTTCTTCATCGGTATTATTGCCATCAATAGCTTCAATAGGTCTTTTATTTAAATCTATGCGAATGGCTTCCCAGTTATCAGTTTCAAGACAATGTCCCAGATGAAATTTACGGATAAGTGCCGGGAGTACATGCGATGTTTCAAGGTTGTAATTATCATTTGGACCATAAAGATTTGTCGGCATCACAGAAATAAAATCGCATCCATATTGTCTAAAGTAATTTTCGCACATCTTAATACCTGCAATTTTAGCTATAGCATAAGGTTCGTTTGTCTCTTCTAATATACCTGTCAACAAATACTCTTCTTTTAAAGGTTGAGGTGCATTTTTAGGATAAATACAAGAACTGCCTAAAAAGAGAAGTTTCTTAACACCATATTTATAAGATGAATGGATGATATTGTTTTGTATCATCAGGTTTTCATAAATAAATTGGGCACGATAGGTTTTATTGGCAAGAATACCACCTACTTTAGCAGCTGCATCAAATACGTATTCAGGTCGTTCATTATCAAAAAATGATTCTACATCAGATTGTTTTGTTAAGTCAAGTTCTTTGGAAGATTTTAGGATGAAGTTATTATAACCTTTACCCTTTAGGTTTCGCAGTATCGCAGAACCTACCATCCCATTATGACCTGCTATGTATATTTTTGAAGATTTATTCATAATAACATTTCCACTGAATACCCTGATATTAACCACTGATTAACTCTGATAAAAAGAATATTGTCTTAATCTGTATTTCTGTGTTATAATCTGTGCTGAATTCAATTTATAAATGCAACTTTTTGGTTTGACAAATATATTGATAAAAATTCAATTGGTGTTAAATACTTTAATTTTTTTCTTGGTCTATT
>CAIWDQ010000334.1 GCA_903911455.1 uncultured bacterium | reverse complement strand
TTTGATATCTCAAACCAACTAACTGTATCTATATTAAAAATATCATTTTGAACTCTTATGCCATTACTTAAAATAGGCAATGCTGCGGTATCCTGTACTGAATTTTTTGTTAAAAGAATACCTATTGAATCTAAGAAAACATAGGCATTAGGCATAGATGAATATGAACTTTCAGCAAGGGATATATAAAATTTAGTACAATATTGTTTATTTGCAATTAACGAATCGCTTAATTTAGTTTTTATTGTTTCTCTATAATTAGGATCAAGACTAAGATTATTTGCATAAATAATACAACCTGCATTAGCAACTCCCGTATGAGCATATTGAAATCCTGCTACATTTAATGGAACTGAAACATTTATAGGTATTGGAGGTACACATGTATTAAAATATTCAGTGCTTTCACCCCACCAATATTTACATAAATATAACTGAGCATCAATAAAAGGACAACTATAATATTGTTCAAAAGATGGATTTTGAACTAAATTAGATCCAATAATCTGTTCTTTGGTTGTTAAACCTAAAAATAGAAAAATAATTATTAGTATGTTTTTAGTTATGCTCATTAATTAACTACAAAAAGAAGTAAATCCTGCCACATAGACAGGATTTACTTAAAAAAGCTTGTATTATTTATTAAAAATTATTAATTTACCTGATGCAACATTAGTTCCATCAATAATAATTCTATAAAAATACAAACCATCATTTAACATACCTACATTAATGTTTTTAATATAAATACCTTGTTGTATGTTGTCAGTTAGCACTAAATTTCCAATGCTGTTATATATATCAATGATAGCATTATTACTATTATTATCCTTAAATTCTATTGTGAATTGTTTTTTAGCTGGATTAGGATAAACTTTAACTGTATTCTCTTTAAGTTGCTTTTGATGTACATTAGGAGCTAATGTAAATTTTAAATCCCTATTATCAGGATTTATATTAAGCATCACTCTGGCAGTATAAACAGCATCGCCATTTGTAGCCGGATCATAATTGGCAATATCATATAATATACTTATCTGATCGTCAGTAAGTGTATAATTGCCTTGAGCCCATGTATTCAGATAAATAGTTCCAACTGTAATTCGGTTTTTATCAATTCTAGTTGAATCTACTATTAACGATAATTCAGTATTCGCTAATTCAATATTACCTATACTCATCGCTGTAATTGCATTTATATAATGTGCTGAATTTGATGATTGCATTGTATTATAAAAATTTTGATACACATAATCGCTGGTATCACCCATTGTAATATTATTATTCATTTCTAATTATCTTAGTATCGTCACACTCCCATGATAATTCTTCTCAAACCCGCTTAAGTTGTTTTTTGCTACAATAATATAATAATATACTCCATCTGCTACATCTTTACCCTCCCAATTGTTTTGATAATTATTGTTTTGATAAACTATATTACCCCAACGATTATATACTTGTAAGTTGATATTCCAACTTAATGTATTTTGAATTACAAAATAATCATTGAACCCATCATTATTTGGAGTGAAAACATTTGGAATTATAAAGCATGAATCAGTAAAAGTTATGTTTATTGAATCGGAAACTGTAATGTTATATTCTTTTACATAGGCAGTAACTTTATACTTGCCGGGTTGTGTGGCTAAAAAAGTACTATATGTACTTCCATCTTGCCATATGTAAGTAGCCCCTTGCAAACTTGCATTAAGCAGCACTGCTTCACCCTGACACAAAGTAGTATCATTCCCTAAGTTTATTTTATATGCACACTCGCAAACAGAAACATCATCAACATAAACATATATATAGCTTGTTTCTCCAACAGTATAGTTAATTATATTATCAAAATTACCAATTGTTAAATATTGTTCACCACCATTAGCAATAAAGCTATTAGATATTTCAAACCAACTAATAGTATCAATATTAAAAATATCATTTTGAACTCTTATGCCATTGTTTAAAAGAGGAGTAAGAGTATCCTGAACCGAATCTTTAGTCATTAGAATACCTATTGAATCTAAATAAATATAAGCATTTGTGAAAGCTAAATATGAGCTTTCACTAAGGGATATATAGAATCTAGTACAATATCTTTTATTAGCAATTAATGTGTCACTTAGTTTAGTTTTTATTGCTTCTCTATAATCATAATTAATAACATCATTTGTATAAATTATAAAACCAGCATAAGCAACACCAGTATGTGCATATTGAAAACCTGCAAAATTTAATGGGACAGACACATTTATAGGTATTGGAGGTACACATACATTAAAGTAATCTGTACTAAAACCCCACCAATATTTTGATCTATACAATTCAGCACTACTTACTGGACAACTATAATATTGCTCAAAAGAAGGATTATTAACTAAATTTGGCCCTATAATCTGTTCTTTTGAAATAATACTATATAATAATAGTAGTGATAATAATATGTATTTTTTGTTATTCATATTGAATGCAAAAATAAGTAAATCCTGCCACATAGACAGGATTTACTTAAAAAGGTTATCTCAATATCGTAACACTTCCGTGATATTGTTTCTCAAAACCACTTAGCAGGTTTGTTGCTTTAATAATATAATAGTAGGTACCATCTGCAAGGGCTTTACCTTTACATTTACCATCCCAATTATTTTTATAATTTGTATCTTTGTAAACTATTACACCCCATCTATCATAAACTTGCAAATCTATATTCCAACTTTCGGTATTTTTAATAACAAAGTAATCGTTGAAACCATCATTATTTGGAGTGAAAACATTTGGAATTATAAAGCATGAATCAGTAAAAGTTATGTTTATTGAATCTGAAACTGTAATGTTATATTCTTTTACATAGGCAGTAACTTTATACTTGCCGGGTAGTGTGGCTAAAAAAGTACTATATGTACTTCCATCTTGCCACATATATGTAGCACCCTGCAAGCTTGCATTAAGCAGCACTGCCTCACCTTTACACAAAGTAGTATCATTTCCTAAGTTAATCTTATAAGTACACTCACACACCGAAACATCATCTACATAAACATATATATAGCTTATTTTTCCTAAAGGATAGTTAATTATATTATCAAAATTACCAATTGTTAAATATTTTTCTCCACCATTAGATATGAAACTATTTGATATCTCAAACCAACTTACAGTATCTATATTAAAAATGTCATTTTGTACTCTTATGCCATTGTTTAAAAGAGGAGTAAGAGTATCCTGAACTGAATCTTTAGTTAAAAGCATACCAATTGAATCTAATAATACATAAGAATTAGGTATATATGTATACGAACTTTCAGCAAGGGATACATAAAATTTAGTACAATATCTTTTATTTTTAATTAGCGTATCGCTTAATTTAGTTTTAATTGTTTCTCTATAATCTGGTTCAAGACTAAGATCATTTGCATAAAGTATAAACCCTGAATAAGCTACACCTGTATGTGCATATTGAAAACCAAAATCATTCATTGCAACAGAAACATACAAAGTTGCACAAGGATTAAAATAATCTGTGCTATAACCCCACCAATATTTAGCTTCATATAATTGACCATACCAAGTAGGACAATTATAATATTGTTCAAAAGAGGGATTTTGGATCAAATTAGATCCAATAATCTGTTCTTTGGTTGTTAAACTTAAGAGTAGAAGAATAAATATTACTATGTTTTTACAATAATTCATTTGAATACAAAAATAAGTAAATC
>CAIWDQ010000333.1 GCA_903911455.1 uncultured bacterium | reverse complement strand
TTGATAACTTTATTAACATGATCTATTTTATTGCTGGTAAACTAAAATTTGATTACCCACTCTATCCGTTATAGAACCGAATTTTCCTAATGATATTTATAATGATGAAAATAATATCACTACCTGGAAAAGAGAGAAACAAATGCTGTTTGTTCATTTTAAGACACCTGCCGATACTTTCCTTGTAATAGAAGATCTTAACCAATGGCAACAGGGTGTGTATTATATGGAGATAAAGACAAAGGATAAATATGGAACTGATATTTTAGTTAAGAAATACTTTTCAGTATTCTCGCAAGAGGAAAAGAGAATGGCTAATAATAAGATCGTTTGGTTTAAGATGCTTAAGAGCAAAGGAGAACCAGGTGAGAATGCTTCTTTTATAATAGGAACAAAAGCTAAAAATGTAAGATTCCTTTATGAAATCATACTTAAGGATAAAATAGTATCAAAGCAATGGGTTCAAATTAACAACGAACAAAAACTTATTGAGATACCAATAAAAGAAGAGTATAGAGGTAACTTTGCAATACATATAGTTTCTGTAAAACATAATCGTAGTTTTAATTATACTGAAACAATTACAGTCCCTTTTACAAATAAGAAACTAGATATAAGCTTTGAATCCTTTAGGAATAAGCTGGCTCCAGGACAAAAAGAACAATGGAAGCTTACTATTAAAGGAAGCAAAGGTGATAGATTTGCTTCCGAATTGCTTGCTTCTATGTATGATGCTTCACTGGATGTATTGAAAAGCCATAGTTGGTATTTTAATTTATTTAGCTCCAATTATTATTCTGAAACCTGGCAAGTAAATAACTCATTTAATAATTCCTTAAGCACTACTTGTAGCGAAATGAAAGATAAATACAGGTATCCCCGCGATAGATATTATGATGCTTTAAATACTTATGAATATGGTTCGTTCAGGAATAGAAAAGGCAAAAGTGGTAATAGATCAATGCGAGTTGTCGCTGATGAAGAGGTTGCAGTTTATGATATGGTACTTGAGGATAAAGCAGTTTCAAAAATGGAAGTGAGAGGAACTGATGATATAGGTGATGGTTTTTCAAATACATTTGGAGGGAATGTTAGTAGAAGTAATTATAAGAAAAGTAATAATGAAACATATATGTGGAGCACTTCTGATAAGACAATTAATGATGTTTCTAATCAAAGAACAAGTCCAACAGATTTCTCTGATGTAAAAGTGCGTACTAACTTTAGCGAGACTGCTTTCTTTTATCCTCAACTGCAAACCAATGATAGTGGTGATGCAGTAATTTCTTTTACTGTCCCTGAAGCTTTAACCAAATGGAAGATGATGGGTTTGGCATATACAAAAGATCTTAAGATAGGACAGATACAAAAGGAATTGGTTACTCAAAAGGATATTATGATAGTACCAAATGCTCCAAGGTTTTTCCGCGAAAGCGATAAGATGGCTTTTAATGTTAAGATATCTAATATATCTGATCATGATTTGAGTGGCAGTACGAGGATACAATTCTTCAATGCTATTACAATGCAGCCTGTTGAAGGAATACTTTTAGAAGAAAATGAAAAAACTTTTTCAATTAAAGCAGGACAAAGCCAGAGTGTGAGCTGGAATATTACTATTCCTGAAGGTTTAGGTGCGATTACTTATAATGTGGTTGCCAAAGCAGGCAACTTCTCTGATGGTGAAGAGATGGCAATACCTGTTTTAACCAATCGTATGCTGGTTACTGAGACATTGCCTCTGCCTATTAATGGGAAACAAACTAAGGAGTTCACCTTTACTAAACTTCTTAATTCAAATACATCTTCTACTTTAAGAAATCATAAGCTTACGCTTGAATTTACTTCTAATCCTGCGTGGTATGCTGTGCAGGCTTTGCCATATATTATGGAATATCCTTACGAATGTTCCGAACAAACCTTTAGTAGGTTTTATGCTAACAGTCTGGCTACACATATTGCCAATTCAAATCCTAAGATTAAAGCTGTATTTGATAACTGGAAGAATCTTTCAAAAGAAGCATTGCTATCTAATCTTGAAAAGAATCAATCTTTAAAGTCATTATTAATAGAAGAAACACCCTGGTTGCTGGCCGCTAAGACTGAAACCGAACGTAAGAAACAAATTGGTTTGTTGTTTGATCTTAATAAGATGTCAAATGAATTAGCTTCAGCAAAACAAAAACTATTGAAAAAACAATTGCCTAATGGTGCCTGGGGATGGTTTGATGGTGGCATTGACGATAGATATATTACACAATATATTGTTACCGGCTTTGCTCATTTGCAGCATCTAGGTGTTGATGTTTATAAGAATGATTACCAGTTGAGGGAAATGATGCGCAAGGCTATATATTATCTGGATGATCGTATGCGTGAGGATTATAATAATATTAAGAAATGGTATCCTAAAGATATAGATAAGGAGCATATAGGTTATTCTGAGATACAATATCTATATGCAAGGAGTTATTTTGCTAAAGAATATGAGATTTCTTCAAAGAATAAGGAGGCATTTAATTATTTTAAAGGACAGGCTCAGAAATACTGGACTTCCTCTAATAAATATCTTCAGGGGATGATAGCTTTAGCATTAAATAGATTTAATGATACCAAAACGCCACAGGATATTATCAAATCATTAAAAGAAAATGCTCTTTATAATGAAGAAATGGGGATGTACTGGCGCGAAATGTATGCAGGTTATTATTGGTATCAGGCGCCTATTGAGAGTATGTCACTGTTGATTGAAGCTTTTGATGAGGTGGCAAATGATAAGGAAAGTGTGGAAAAGATGAAGATATGGTTGCTCAAGCAAAAGCAGACTCAGGACTGGAAGACTACCAAGGCTACTACCGAGGCTATCTATGCGTTATTATTAAGAGGTACTGATTTGTTGGCAAGTGATAAGCTTGTAGATGTTACAGTTGGAAACTCCAGAGTTAATCCTTATTATTCTGATAAAGGAGTAGAAGCCGGTACAGGTTACTTTACGACTACCTGGAATGGCAGAGAAATAAAGCCTGAAATGGGCAATATAACTGTTACTAAAACTGATGATGGTGTGGCTTGGGGTGCAATGTACTGGCAGTACTTTGAACAACTTGATAAAATAACTCCTGCTGAGACTCCACTTAAACTTGAAAAGAAATTGTTTGTAGAACGCATAACTGCTTCGGGGCCGGTGATTGAACCTATTACTAATGAAACGCATCTTAAGGTTGGTGATAAGATAAAGGTAAGAATAGAGTTAAGAGTTGATCGAGATATGGAGTATGTTCATTTGAAGGATATGCGTGCTTCGGCATTTGAACCTGTTAATGTCTTGTCTTCATATAAATATCAGGGTGGTTTGGGTTATTATGAGAGCACTAGAGATGCTTCTACCAACTTTTTTATTTCTTATCTTAACAAAGGTACTTATGTTTTTGAATATACTTTGGTAGCTTCGCAGAAAGGTGATTTTTCTAACGGTATCACTAGTATTCAATGCATGTATGCTCCTGAATTTAGTTCGCACTCGGAAGGAATAAGGGTGAAAGTTGAATAATTAAGAATTAATAATTAATAATTAAGAATTGGGAGGCAAGGTTTTGAGATGTTTTGACTATTAGTTATGCACTTTGTCAGATTCAATTATTAGATGCTTTTGTTTATTAGCTTTCTTTGTTAAAACTTAACTCTATAAACTAATAAAGGCTGCCGCAATTATCCGACAGCTTTTATATATTATGAAATGATAGCAATAACTATTGCCTATTGCCTAAAGTCTATTGCCTTTTTTCTCTAACTTACTTATTTTTTAATATTGCAATATATTCATTATGCAGTTGACGATCTTGATTTACGAAAGTATCCATAGCATTTGTAAGGTCAGTTTTAACTAATTTAATAGTTTCCTTATCAAGGTCGTGTACTTTTTTGGTCATCACCTGTTTCCACATTGGCACATAGTCTTTATGTTCTTTAAACGCCACGTAATTTTCTTTAGCCTCTGTTATTTTCTTTAACGAAGCAGCAGTTACACCTACTTCCTTCAATTCTTTTAATCTGGGTGTGCATGTATTAATAATTTTATTGGCAATATCCATAGTTTTCACATAACTATTACGTTGTAGCGTAATTTTATCATGTTTTAATTGTTTATGCATATCAACATCACCTTTAGCTTTATAATAATTGGCTGCTGGATAAGAGTTAGCATGGATAGCAAGTCCCATTTCTTCTTTTAAAATCCTTAATCTTTCGGGTACAAGATTTACTTTTTCGCCTTTTACAACGCCCAACTTATTAAGTTGACCTCTGTTGGTTTCTATTTTCTCAAAATAGGCAACAATTTTAGGATATTTTGCAAACTTTGCTTTGTTTTTTTGATAATAAGCATTAAGATCTTCATATTGATCATAATGTTTGTAAACTATTTCATTCATATTCTTTAAATATTAAGTTGTTTATTATTTTGAATTTTTGTTTTGTGTTGATGTACTTATTGTAATAAAGCTTTCATTACCACAATTTACCCATTTATCCAGTATTTTATCTACACCTGCTTTTATGGCTACTGCTTTAAACATATTCTTCCAGTCACTATCTGTAGCAAATGGTATGTGATTTTGATAATTTTCACCATTTTTATTTAAAAATCCATTACAAACCAGAACTGTTGGAATACCATTTTCGGCTAGCCACCATGCATTAGCCACCCAGTTAGAAAGCTGATAACAATTAGCAGTTGAAATCTTTACACCTTTAATAGCTTTATTTATCCCTTTATTAGCTTCATCTATTGCTTTGGTAATGTTGATATCATTTTCGGTTAATGCTTCCTTATGATAGATAGCTTGTAATCTTGGGTTTCCTAAATATATAAGTTCGTTTATATAATTTTTACTTTGAAAGAGAACTATCCCTTTTTTCTCGCCTATTTTGCATGTTGAAATTAAATCCCAATAAGAAGTTTTTGCATAAGGAATAGTTTTCGCCAACCACCAATTCATATTCTTATCTCCCATTTCTTTAGAGTAGTTAGCTCTTAGAAATGAGTCAAGAGTTGTTTCTTTATATTCTTCATAATTGTATTTAGGTTGTCTAACATCATCTGCATTCACGGTAGCACCCGTTGATTTTATCATTTCATTAAGATCTTTTACAAAAGTTGGCGACTCCGTAAACACTCTCATGTTTTTTTTCGATTCTCTAAATTGTGTCATATATGTATTTTTTATTTGTTATTACATTATTTGATTATTTAACTCTAAAACTCTCTCCTTATTTAAGAGTACTTTTAGAAGTTGTTTTATTAATTATTAATTTTCCCCAACTCAAGGCACTCCAAGTACTCTAAGTACTCTAAATACTTCTTAAGTAACTATCATCACATAAGGATTGCTGAAATCACTCATGGTATTATTGATAACCGGGCTATATCTGAACATATATTTTGTACCCGCAATCAAACCATTGAAATTATATTTAGCATATTTAGTAACATCAGCAAGTATCCACACCTGTTCGCCCAAAGCATCGTAAACACAATACTGCCATACATAGCCAGTTGCACCATTACGTGCTTTCAAAACTGCTTTTACCTGCCCTGAAACACCTTGTTTGTAAGATTCATCATTTTTATGTGTTGTTCTATCATCAGTCACGGCTTCAAAGCCCGATTGTAATATCACAGCTCTGCGACCATCTGCAATATCATCCACATAATCCGCTTGATCGTACAGCATTTGCATCAATGCTTCATAATCTACCTCGAAAGTATCTGTTTCTAGCTCACTTCCGTGAATATGTTTGTTGTACGAAGTTATTGTTTTGTTTAATTGTGCCAGAAACAGCGCCAGTGTAACTTTAGGTGTAGTGAATACTAAGGGATACAATGCCATTTCTGTTAATACATTTTGCACAAATGTAAATGTTTGCGGTGGTCTTTTCTTACGAAAGTTTGTTTTCGTTCGCGATCTTTTAATTGCTGCCATTTTATAAAGTATTAAATTTTTATTATAATATTAAGTATTGTAAGGATTGTTTTCTGAATTATAAATTGACTCTCTTAAATTGTCAACATTTAGTCGGGAAATGTCATAATTCCTTCTTAAATTGTCACAATTTAGTCGGGAATTGTCATAATTCTTTCTTAAATTGTCACAATTTAGTCGGGAATTGTCATAATTCCCTCTTAAATTGTCAACATTTAGTCGGGAAATGTCATAATTCCTTCTTAAATTGT
>CAIWDQ010000332.1 GCA_903911455.1 uncultured bacterium | reverse complement strand
TCTCTAAAATGCGAATTTTGCGTTCAAAGTTTACGTTCCTCGTTCACCGTAGCTGCCGCTACGACTCACTACGGTACGCACTTTTCACACAAACTTCATCATTTTTTAGAATTTTCGGATGTATTAATAACAATAATATTGTTCTTAATTCTTAATTCTTAATTCTTAATTAATTTTATTATCTTTGCTACTTATTTTTAATATAAAATAAAATGAAAAACACTCTGGTGATTTTTCTTTGTCTCATTAATATACTTTTATATAATAATAACAGTATATATGCACAAAGCCCGAAAACAACTCCTACTTCTTCGGGCTGGACTACCAATAATCCTTTTCATACAGATGTATTTGTTGAAAATAAAGGACAGTTTGACAACTGGGCTGTGCACGATCTTCCTATATTATATGCTATAAATAATTCGGATAAGATTTTCTTTACTAAAAAAGGTGTTATTTTTAAACTTGAAAAAAGAGATACTATTTCTGAAGAAGAAAGAGAACATCAGGAAAGAGATAAAGATAAAGAAGATGAAAAAGAACATAAGCTGTTTTATGTAACTATGATATGGGAAGGCTGTAATCCCAATGCTGAACTTATTGCTAGCGAACAAACTGAAGGCTATTTTACTTTTGGTGAAAAAGGATATGAAAATGTAATGGCAAAAGGCTATAAAAAGCTTCTTTATAAAGATATTTATCCTAATATAGATGTTGAATATACCATCCCTGCCAAAGGAGGAATTAAATATAAATTGATTTTACATCCCGGAGCCGACCCAACATTAATTAAGATGAATTATAGTGGTGATGTTGATGAAATAAAGATTGATAAAGAAGGCAACATTATTATAGAAACTAATGCTGGGGAAATCATTGACCATACTCCCGAAAGCTATAATGAATCTAATAAAACTAAAATTATTTCTTCTTTTATAATAAATAAAAACACAGTTTCATTCCAACTCCAAACTTCAACTCCCCAACTCCATACTATTATTATAGACCCCTGGACAATTACTCCAACTAGCATGGATTCAAATAAAGTAGCTTTAGATATAGATTATGATAAATATGGGAATGTTTATTTTTCAGGAGGAACAGCACCTTTTAAATTGTCAAAATATTCTAATTTAGGAGTTTTTATATGGACTTTTACTAGTCCTTCATGGACATATATTTATCATTATTCTAAATTTTATTTATTACCTTTAAGTGGTACAGTTTTTATTGGAGAAGGTTATGGTGGTATAGGTAGTAGAATAATGAAAATAAATAATACAGGAACATTAATCTATACTTCACCTTCATATGGGACTAATAATGAAACATGGGAAATGTTTTATAATAATTGTAGCAAACAACTTATCGCTTTTGGAGGCGGCACTATTTCAAATGATAATATCAAATTATTTGCTGATACTAATTTAAGTAGCCTAATATCTAAAAGTTTTGATGGTGTAGCATCAACAGATAATGATATTGCCTCTGTGAGGATGGATATTAATGGGGATGTTTATACTTTGATGACAAGTGCTAATAATCATTCGGGGCAAGAAGGACATTTAAAAAAGAGTTTATTCATTTCAAATTATTCATTTCCATGTGGATTTGATGTTCAAACAAATTACATTTTTAATGAAATAGACATTTTACAAGGAGTATCTAGTTTAGTATATACAGTAAGAGCAAATGCTTTGGCTTTAAATAGTAATTATATTTTTTGTTATGATGGCAAAACACTTAATGCTTATAATAAAACCAATGGAAGTTTATTAGGCGCTATTATTGTTGATACGACTTATGCTAGTGGTAGTAATAGAGTTCATGAAGGCATTGATGTTGATGAATGTAATAATATATATATTGGAGGGACAAATAAAGTACATGTTTATTATTTTACTGGAACTTCTTTTAATCCACTAAATCCTATCATAAATAATATCCAGGGGAATGTTCATGATATAAAATTAAATAGAGCAAATAGTAAATTATATATTTGTGGTAATGGCTTTGTTACTGAAATGATTTCACCTAAACCTTGTTTTGTCACTCCAATTTCAACTTCAATATTTCTTGATTCATGTTTAAGAAAAGCTTATGTTATAGCAAATGGAGGAGTTCCTCCTTATAGTTTTCTTTGGAGTAATGGTTCAACTGATAGTTGCATTACTGGTGTACCTTCAGGGATTTATACAATAACTGTCATCGATAATTCATGTGTTTTTAACAGTCATATAGATACAATTAAAATTAATTCGACTATTCAGGTAACTTTAACTCCTACAATTTGTCAGGGTGAAGTATTTAATATTGGAGTCCATTCTTATTCATCATCAGGGAGCTATAAAGACACTCTTTCAACTTATTTAGGATGTGACAGTATAATAACAACTAACTTAATAGTAGCTCCTATTCCTACTCTTAATTTAGGGAATGATACGTTACTTTGCATAGGTAAAACAATAATGTTAGATGCTACAAATCAAAATTCTACATATCTTTGGCAGGATAATACAACTAATCCAACATATATTGTAAACACACAAGGTACTTATTGGGTTAAAGTATCAGTAGATAGTAATTGTTTTACAACAGATACAATTAAGATTAGTTATCAGGATTGTAATTATCCAATTTATATACCCAATGCCTTTACACCTAATGGTGATGGTTTAAATGATGTGTTCAAGAT
>CAIWDQ010000331.1 GCA_903911455.1 uncultured bacterium | reverse complement strand
TTTTCTTTTTGTTTTAAATTTAAATTTGTCACTTCTTAACTTACACAATTTCCCAATCCCACAACATTATTTAACACAAATAATATAATTTTAATTAATAGATATTATAACAATATGTTACTACATTTACTTTCGTAATATAGTTTGGTAAGATATGTTATTTATCACTTAATCAGTATCAGAACAGTTACATAAAAAACACCTCCCTTAACTAGCTTCTAATGTGCGTGCAAGACACTTAGAACTCCATGCAGTGGAAATAAATATGCGAGCAAAGGACTTAGATATGCGTGCAAAGGATTTAGATATGCGTGCAAAGGACTTAGAAATGTCTGCAAAGGACTTAGAAATGCCTGCAAAGGACTTAGGAATGTCTGCAAAAAACTTAGAAATGCGTGCAAAGGACTTAGAAATGCCTGCAAAGGACTTAGAAATGCCTGCAAAGAACTTAGAAATGCGTGCAAAGGACTTAGAAATGTCTGCAAAGGACTTAGAAATGTCTGCAAAGAAGAAAGAAATCCGTGCAAAAATATTAGTTACCATGGATGTGAGCTCATTATCGCCTCATTTTTCCTTATAATCATAATAAAGAGCATTATAACCAAAACCATTATTATAATAAAGACTAAAAATACTCTTATTTTACATAAATTTAATATCAAAACATCAAAAATAAAAACAATTATTCCACTATTAGCATTGCCATTTAAGATAATTATACTACTTTTGCAAAAATTTTAAAACAATAATCAAACATGGATGACGGTCCTGAGAGAAACTCGGCAAATTTAATCACGATATAGTAGGACTGCACATTATACTATAATGCGCTTCCTCAATATCATAAGAAAAGGAGGTGTATTATGGGTACAAAAACAACTTTTTATTTAAGCAAAGTTATTGGCAGAGTAATTTATGATGCCGATAATAATGTAATTGGTAAAGTATTGGATATTTCGATCGACTTTACCACTAAACGTATAGATGACGAACCGGTACGACCCGTTGTAACCGGTATTAAGGTTAAAACTTCTAATAAGAAGAAACTTTATCTAACGATTTCGGATTTTGATATCTTAAAAATCAAAACTGTATATAAAGTTAGTTGTAAAGTTACAGGCGATATTCCTGAAGCTGAAATCCAGAACCATTTCTTTTTGGTTGAAAACATAATGGATAAACAAATTGTTGACCTTAACGGACGTAAACTCGTTAGAGTTAATGATGTAAGGTTGGTTACTATTTCTGGTACAGCCTATTTAATAGCTGTTGATGTAGGCATGGAAGGTCTTTTGCGCAGGATCGGTATTGCTATTCCCATTAATTCGTTCTTACATCTGTTTAATAAAGCTATTCCTTCTAAATTTATACTTTGGGATGATGTAGAAGCCGTTGATTTCAGTAATTTTAATATTAAACTGTCAACAGTATCATCAAAATTACACACTTTACATCCCTCAGACCTTGCTGATATCATTGAAGACCTTGATAAACGTTCAGGAGCTGCCGTATTCTCTTCATTAGACGACGAAAAAGCTGCCGATGTATTAGAAGAACTTGAAACAAGTAAGCAGTTAGATATTATTGAGAACCTTTCAATAGAAAAAGCTGCTGATATCTTAGAAAACATGCCTGCCAACGAAGCTGCAGACATCATTGAAGAGCTTGAAATAGAAAGAGCAGAACTCTTGCTCAAGGAAATGGAAGATGAAGCTTCCGATGATGTACGTGAGCTGTTGGAATATGCAAATCATGAAGTAGGTAGTTTAATGACAACTGAGTTTATTTCTTTCCAAAAGACTCTTACCATTACTGAAGTTATGCAAACTATACGTCATGAGAAACCTGAAGCAGAAGCTTTGTACAATCTTTTTGTTACAAGCCACGACGAAAAACTTATTGCTACAGTTCCATTCAGAGATTTAATGATTTCAGAACCTACAACTACTCTTTCGCATATCATGAATAAGAATCCTATTTTCTTATTTGATACAGATAAGGTTGACAGCCTCGCCGAAACGGTGTCAAAGTATAATCTACTAGCTATTCCTGTTACTGATGAACATAAAAAGCTATTAGGAATGGTTATTATTGATGATATCATTGAAGATCTTGTTAATAAACGTAAAACAAACAAAAGATAATAGGAGGGCTTTGCGATGTTGAGAAGAAGAAAAGCCATTATTCAAAGAATAGTTATTTTTCTGGCTATCCTAGGGCCGGGAATTATTACAGGAAGTGTAGATAACGATGCCGGTGGTATCACAACATATTCAATTGCAGGTGCTTTATACGGCTATAAACTCGTCTGGACTCTGATACCTGCCTTTATTGTTCTCCTTGTTATTCAGGAAATGAATGCTCGTATGGGAATTGTTACCGGTAAAGGTCTCGCTGATCTTATCCGTGAGAATGCAGGAGTTAAAGTTACTTTCTTTATATTTGTTGGATTATTAATTGCTGACATTGGGAATACTACTACAGAGTTTGCAGGGGTCGCGGGGAGTATGGAGGTCTTCAGCGTAAGCAAATATATATCGGTCCCGATAGTTGCCTTTGTTATTTGGTTCTTAGTTGTAAAAGGTAATTATAAGTTTGCCGAAAGAATATTCCTTATCTTTAGTGTTTCATTGTTAGTATATGTTATTTCAGCATTAATGGGGCATCCACATTGGCAAGAGATCGGACAATCTATTGTACACCCCAAAATGGATATGGATGGACAATCTATTGCAATGGTTATTGGTTTAGTTGGTACTACTATTGCTCCCTGGATGCAGTTTTATATGCAATCTTCAGTCATTGAAAAAGGATTGAAGATGAAGAATTATAAATATACTCTTTGGGATATTGCAATTGGAGCTATTGCCACAGTAGTTGTTGCTTTCTTTATCATGATAGCCTGTGCTTCTACTTTGCATGTTAATCATATTACGATTAACGAAGCCAAAGATGCTGCATTAGCTTTAAAACCTTTGGCAGGAGCTATAGCTTCTCAGGTATTTGCTTTCGGATTGTTTATAGCATCTATCTTTTCTGCAACTATCTTACCTTTAGCAACTGCATTCTACGTCTGCGAAGCTTTCGGCTTTGAAGCAGGCATTGATAAGAAATGGGAAGAAGCTCCAGAGTTTTATGTATTATATACGGCTATTCTTATTATCTCTGCATTCATAATCCTATTACCAAATGCACCTTTAATACAAATCTCATTATGGTCGCAGATATTAAATGGAATGCTGTTACCTGTTGTATTAATATGTATGATCCTTATTGTGAATAATAAGAAGATAATGGGAAAGTACACCAATAAACTTTTTAATAATATTATTGGCTGGACAGCAACGATTGTACTCGTAATACTGTCATTAATATTAATTGTAATGCCTTTATTTCATAAATAATAAATAGGAGAGGAGTAATTAGTTTATATAATTACTCTTCTCTTTCTCTAAATCTCTTAGTCTCTCCCTCTCTCACTCACTTAGTCTAAATAACTCCATCTTTAATCGTTAGTTTTCTATCTGCCATATCAGCTAACTCTTCGTTGTGGGTTACTATTACAAAGGTTTGATTAAATTTATCACGCAAAGTAAAGAAAAGCTTATGCAAGTCTTTAGCATTTGTTGAATCAAGATTTCCTGATGGTTCGTCAGCTAGAACTACGGCTGGTTTATTAATTAAAGCTCTTGCAACAGCAACTCTTTGTTGTTCGCCACCCGAAAGTTCAGATGGTTTATGATGTGCTCTATCTTCTAAACCTAAGAAAGAAAGAAGTTCATTTGCACTTTCAATTGCTTCTTTTTTTGATACACCAGCAATATAAGCAGGGATACAAATATTTTCTAATGCTGTAAACTCCGGTAATAGATGATGAAATTGAAATACAAATCCAATATCTTTATTGCGGAAAGCTGAAAGTCTTTTATCATTTAATTGATTAATGATAGTATTATTAATTTCAAGAGTTCCTGAATCTGCTCTGTCAAGTGTACCTAATATATGTAATAAAGTAGTTTTACCAGCTCCAGAAGCTCCAACTATTGATATAATTTCTCCTTTATTTATAATAAGATCTATACCTTTAAGTACCTTTAGATCACCGTATGATTTATGTATATTTGCTGCTTTAATCATTGTCATAGATATTTTTTACAAAAGTATAAAACTTTTACAGGATATTGCTGTTAAAATATAATTGAAATCAAATAAATCATTTATCAAATAATTAATATCTTTGTACAGAATTTATTCACGTTCTTATAAAGAATAAATAAAAACTAATAATAAAGTTTATTTTATGAATCTACACGAGTACCAGGGAAAACAAATTTTAGAAAGTTACGGAGTTCAAGTACCTTTAGGTATAGTTGCTTCTAACGGCGAAGAAGCATATCAGGCTGCTAAGACTTTGTATGAAAAAACACAATCACCTTATTGCGTTGTTAAAGCTCAAATTCATGCAGGAGGAAGAGGCAAAGGCGGTGGTGTTAAATTAGCAAAATCTGCTGATGAAGCGCGTGAACTAGCTGAAAAGATAATAGGTATGCAATTAGTAACTCCTCAAACCAGTGCTGAAGGAAAGAAAGTTGGTAAGGTTTTAATTGCTCAGGATATTTATTATGATGGAGCAACTAAGGTTCGTGAAATATATATGAGTATTCTTTTAAATCGTGTTACCGGTAGATTCATGGTTATGTATTCACCTCATGGTGGTATGGATATTGAAAAAGTTGCTGAAGAAACTCCAGACGAAATATTCACTGAAGAGATTGATCCTAAAGTAGGAATTCAAGCTTTCCAATGTCGTAAGATTGCTTTTAACTTAGGTTTATCAGGTAATGCGTTCAAGGAAATGACAGTATTTGTTAACGCTCTTTATAATGCATATGTAGCTTCCGATGCTACTTTATTTGAAATAAATCCTGTAGTTAAAACTTCTGATGATAAAATATATGCTGTAGATGCAAAAGTTGTTATTGATAACAATGCTTTATATCGTCATCCATATATTGCTGAAATGCGCGACTTAACTGAAGAGGATCCAATTGAAGTTGAAGCTAGTAAATTCTCTTTAAATTATGTTAAACTTGACGGTAACGTTGGTTGCATGGTTAATGGTGCCGGTTTAGCTATGGCTACCATGGATATTATTAAACTTTCGGGTGGCGATCCTGCTAACTTCTTAGATGTTGGTGGTTCGGCTAATGCTAAAAGAGTTGAAGAAGCTTTTCGTATCATTCTTAAAGATCCAAATGTTAAAGCTATCTTATTAAATATCTTTGGTGGTATCGTTCGTTGCGATAGAGTTGCTCAAGGTGTAGTTGATGCTTACAAAAATATTGGTGAGATCAAAGTTCCAATCATTGTTCGTTTGCAGGGAACTAATGCTGTAGAAGGCAAACAGATTATTGATAATTCAGGATTAAAAGTGTTTGGTGCAGTTACTTTAGAGGATGCTGCTAAACTTGTTACTGAAGTATTAAAATAATCTTTAATCAAAGAATATATTTCTTGATGAAATATTTATTTTATCAAGAATAAAACATATAATAATATTGAACCTAATTCCGTTTGTACGGGATTAGGTTTTATTACTTAAAGTAAATTACTAAAAATTATACCAATTATATGACTTTAATCAAATCTATCTCAGGTATCCGTGGTACTATCGGCGGCAAATCGGGCGAAGGCCTTACTCCTTTAGATATTGTTAAATTTACTGCTTCCTTTTCTGCTTTCATTAAATCAAAAGAAAATAAAACTAAACTTAAATTTGTTGTTGGTCGCGATGCCCGTATATCTGGTGAGATGGTTAACAACTTAGTTTGCGGTACTCTTATAGGTATGGGAGTTGATGTTATTGACATAGGTTTGTCAACAACGCCTACAGTTGAAGTTGCAGTTGTTGATACTGCAGCCGATGGTGGTATTATCATTACTGCCAGTCATAATCCTAAGCAGTGGAATGCTCTTAAACTTTTAAATGGTAAAGGAGAGTTTATTAATGCTGCCGAAGGTGCTGAAGTTTTAGCTTTAGCCGAAAGTCAGAATTATAATTACGAAGTAGTTGATAAATTAGGTAAGTACACTAAGGATGATACTTACATAACTAAACATATTGAAAAGATACTTGCTTTAACTTTGGTTGATGTTGATGCTATTCGTAAAGCTAATTTTAAAGTTGCTGTTGATTGTGTTAATTCTACTGGTGGCATTGCAATTCCTCAGTTGTTAAAGGCTTTAGGTGTTAATGACATTGTAGAATTGTATTGCGAACCTAATGGTATTTTTCCTCATAATCCTGAACCTTTGCCCGAAAATCTTACAGAGATTTCAGAAACTGTTGTTAAATATAAAGCTGATGTAGGTTTTGTGGTAGATCCTGATGTTGATAGGTTAGCTATTATCAGAGACGATGGTTTGATGTTTGGCGAAGAGTATACTTTGGTTGCTGTTGCTGATTATATTTTGCAACATACTAAAGGTAATACTGTTTCTAATCTGTCTTCAACTAGAGCATTGAGAGTTGTTACTGAAAAGTATGGTGCTACTTATGCAGCTTCGGCGGTAGGAGAGGTGAATGTTGTAGAAATGATGAAAGCTACTAATGCTGTGATTGGTGGCGAGGGCAATGGAGGAATTATTTATCCTGAGTTGCATTATGGCCGTGATGCTTTGGTAGGTATTGCGTTGTTTTTAACTCAGCTTGCTAAGTTCGGAAAGTCTTGTTCTGCTTTGCGCGATAAGTATCCTAACTATTTTATATCTAAAAACAAGATTGAGCTTGCCGCAGATATGGATGTAGATGCTATATTAGAAAGTATTAAAGAAAAATATCATACCGAAAGAGTAAATGATATTGATGGTGTTAAAATAGATTTTGATAATGAATGGGTACATTTACGTAAGTCAAACACCGAAGCTATTATAAGAATTTATTCTGAAAGCGATTCACCAACTAAGGCTGATCATTTAGCTCAAAAGATTATTAATGATATTAAAGAAATTTTAAGAGGTAATTAATTAAAATTAGTTTCAAACTAATTTGCTATAT
>CAIWDQ010000330.1 GCA_903911455.1 uncultured bacterium | reverse complement strand
TGAAATAGGAAATGAAATGAAATGAAATAGGATATATTTGATAAGAAATTCAGTGGATTTTTAGCACAGCGGAAATTGCTATTAAGGTCAGAGTAAATTTATAATTATCTCAGTTGATTTAAGTTTACTCTGACCCCAATGACCTTTAAAAATTACTATTAATGGTAATTTAATAAGAATTATGAGATAAAAATTGACGACTATCTATTATAATGCTATTTTTTAATAAATTTTAAACAAAAAATAGCATTATAATAGATAAATTATGATTATTGACTTCACAATTACTAACTTCCGGTCTATAAAAGAGGAACAAACTTTTAGTTTACACGCTGAAACACCTGGCTCTCATTTACAGGAAAATATTAGCTATCCTGCTGGCGACAAAATAGGTGTTTTAAAGTCAGTTGGATTATATGGTGCTAATGCTGCTGGAAAGTCCAATGTGTTACTCGCACTTGAAGCATTGAGATTTATCATAATATCTTCTGGTGATCTAAAAGAAGGGGATCTTATTCCCTGCTACGAGCCATACCGATTATCAGAAGATAGTAAATTTGCCCCAATTCGTTTTGAAATTGAGTTTTTTGTGCCATCTGATAAACAAGATCAAAACAAGGCATTACGTTACCGTTATTGTGTTGCGTTTACCGAAAATAACATTGTCCAAGAAAGCCTAAGTTTTTACCCTTCAAATCAAGTAGCCACTTTATTTAATAGAGAACCTAATCATACTTGGAAAACTATCCCTTTTGGAAGTTTATATAAAGGCGGAAAAAAACGATTACCTTTTTTTGCTAATAATTCATATTTATCTAAAGCTGGAGATAGCGCTGATACCCCTTTAATAATTAGGGATGTTTACAACTACTTTAGAAAAGAACAAACTCGCATAGGCGCCACTCGATCGATATCTAAAGCAGGCTGGCTTGAAGAAAAAGATTTAGTTTCGAAAGTAGGAGCAATTTTGTCATTAGTCGATACTGGTATTTCAAATATTAGCGTTCAAGAAAGAACGGAGACTGAAGACCTAGAACTACCAGAGGAACTTCCAAATTCGTTAAAATTGCGCATATTAAAAGACAGAAAGTATAAACCTTTTTTTTCGCACTTAACTGAAAGTGGAGATAGTGAATTATTTGATCAGAAACTTGAATCAGACGGCACCCTAAAGCTATTTAACTTAGCCCCCATCATTATCGAAACCTTATCAAATGGTGGCGTTCTCATTATGGATGAGCTAGATAACAGCATGCATCCTTTTATGGCAGAACTTATCATCAAACTTTTTAATGATCCTCGCATTAACAAAGGCAATGCCCAGCTAATATTTTCAACCCATAATATTAACCTTATGTCACCTGAATTATTACGGCGTGATCAAATCTGGTTTGCTGAAAAGCAACTAGGCATAACCAAGTGTTATTCCTTAGATGATTACGACAAAAAGAAGGTTAAGCCACAAAGCCCCTTTAATCAATGGTATGCCGAAGGCCGTTTTGGAGGGATTCCCGCTATAAACTATCAAGGTATAGTTGATCTGTTTAACGTCCCAAGAGAAATACATGCCCAAGAAGAATAATAGAAAGCAAAAAGTGTTAAAGCCGGTATTGCATATTTATTGTGAAGGTGAAAAAACCGAACCCAATTATTTAAATGGATATATCAACAGATATTTCCCTAGTAATCGACGCTTAAAAGTCATAAAAATTGAGGCTACCAAGAAGAATACTCCCAAACAATTAGTTGAAGAAGCCGTCAATGCAAAAACTGCTGCGAAAAATAACGGTCTTGAAGACGACACGTTTTGGGTTGTTTATGATCGTGAATCTAAGCAAAAATATGCTGATGCGCTGCATTCAATGACTTATGAAAAGGCTCAAAAAAATCAAGTATCTATAGCTCTTTCAAATGTTTGCTTTGAAGCATGGCTCCTTTTGCACTTTCAAGACACTACAGCTTCATACAATTGTTACGATGACTTGAGAAGTAATAGTGCGCTACGTGATGAGTGTAAAAAAAGAGGGCTCGTCGATTATGACAAGGGAAATAAAGAAATATTCAACATTTTAAAAGAGGATGATATAACAAAGGCTCGTAATCGAGCAATGAAAATTAATCAGCAAACTAAAATGAGTGCAGATTCTTCCTGCACAAAACCCTTTCATTGGAACCAATACACAGATGTACATCTCTTACTTGATGCAATAGATAAGCTTGCTGAACAATAGATTTTCGATACTAACGTGAAAGCTGACAACTCCAGAACAGCATACAATTCGTCATCATCGATAATTCTTCCGGATTGCTCATCATTTAGGCATTGTTGTAGAAATAATAACTGGGGTCAGAGTCAATACCAGTAAGTTAAGGCATAACTAACTGATTATGATGAAATTACAGTCAATAAAATCAAGTATTTTCTATAAAATTAAGGATACCATAAGACATTGGAGAAGTCATTAAATAACATTTTTCTACTCATCAACAATACCCTTAGCGACCTTTCATTTATAGACAAACATCGTCTTTCAAATACCGCTTTTATCCGGAATAGATCACTCAATTTTTCTACTTTAATACTGTATTTGCTTAACTTTAGAAAGCATTCCAATCAAGTAGAACTCGACCAGTTTTTTAAAGCCATTAATCATAAAAAAGAAGCGTCTCAGTGGATCACAAAGTCGGCCTTTTTTCAGTCTAGAAAACAACTTTCCCATACCGCATTTATCGGGCTTAATCAGCTAGTCATCGATTATGCTTACCAGCACTTTGAGCAATTGAAATTATGGAAAGGCTTTCGCTTATGCGCTATTGATGGTACCTCTATTCGCTTGCTCAATACACCTTCAATTAAAACGTGTATCGAAAAAAGATTATCAATTGCCCCGATAAAGCTCAGATTAGTCCGTGTTGATCTTCCTAATGAGGTAGAAGTACTGATTACTAATCTCATGGATACCGGGCTTTATGAAGCTAGTCTATTTAAGTCGTTATATCATGTACGCTGGGGTGTTGAAGAAAATTATAAACGCTTAAAACAATAGAAGCCGTTAGAGATGGGCGGTCTGCGCCAAGACTTTTGAAAAATATTAAGAATGACATTCATTTTACAGCATATAAAAGCGCTTTATAATTATAGTGTTGCACCTTAACTTACTGGCATTGACTCTGACCCCAGTTTATACGTCGGCTGATTTATACGTTATCGTTCTTGCATTTTCTGATAGCAACCAAGGAACTAAGAATTTTTTTCGATTTACACCAAACCAGTCCAAGTCAAAGTCTAAAATTGCAGTTAAGTCTCCAATATTAAAGTCTGACACATTTGGATCTGATTCAAAAAC
>CAIWDQ010000329.1 GCA_903911455.1 uncultured bacterium | reverse complement strand
GTTGTAACATCAATTTATTTTCTTTCGTGTAGCAAAGACACTACAAGTAGTAGAACCGGAAAAGTTACCGGTACAGTATATGCTAAAAATGGCAGCTCTAAGTTAGGGGCTATAAAAGTTTACCTTCTGGATAACCCAAAAATCACAACTCTAACTGATAAAAACGGTAGTTTCACACTTACGGCTCCTGTTGGAAAACACTTTTTAGTTATCCAATCAGGTAATGGACATTTATTTAAGACTATAACTCAAGTAGGAATCCTTGAGAATTCTACAGTAACTTTAACAAGAAGTCAGACAATACTTAATCAGATAGGAAGTCTAGCTTATATTGCTGGTGCTTATGATAAAATTGAAACAATTATAATTGATTCATTAGGTTATACTGCTACTCAGATACAAGTTTCAACACTTGATAGTTTATCAATATTATCAGGTTTTCAGGCTATCTTTTTGAACTGTGGTAAATATGGAACTTTAGATAGTTTAAAATATAATAATCTAAAGAGTTTTGTTACTAACTGCGGAAGTATTTATGCATCCGATTGGGCAGTTGAATATTTAACAGGTGATGGTAACTTTAAGAACGGTTTATTCCGTACTAAAAACTCTAACACACCAAGTACTCCAAAACAAACTAACACTTGCAATCCATTACTTGGTGGTTTTGTCCCTGATTCAATTCTTTGTACAATGAAAGTTGGTCAAGGTGGCTATATTGATAGTGTTGATATTGTATCATTACCAATACAGACCTTATTAGGTAAAACAAAAATGAAAATACAATATGATTTAGGAGCCTGGGAAGTTATTCAACAGCTAGGTCCTCAATTTTCAGTTTTGCTACAAGATAATACACCAACTAATTATGGACCTTTAGCAGTGTTATTACATTATAATACTACCTGTACACAAGGTGGTAATATTCTCTATACTACATTTCATAACGAACCACAATCAGGAGTAAGTTATGATGTCCAACAAATCTTACAATACTTTATTCTCAATCTTTAATGATTACTAAAATTGATTTTAAGGCTGCCACATACCCTGGCAGCCTTTTTTATTTATATCTTTGCAGACTGAAATAATAATAATCATTTAATGAAAGTTTCTTTAATAATTGCTTTTTATAAAAATACTCTGTTTCTTGATCTGATACTTGAAGCATTAAGAACTCAAAGTAATATGAACTTTGAAGTCATCATTGCTGAAGATGATAATGATTTAAACTCTAAGAAATATATTGATGAAAAGATAAAGACATTACCTTTTACTTTAATACATGTTTGTCAGAAAGAGGATAAAGGTTTTAGAAAAAATCAGATACTCAACGAAGCAATTGCTAATTCTAATAATGATTTAACAGTATTCCTTGATGGAGATTGTATTCCTCACAAACACTTTATTAAGGAGTATCTTAAGAATGTAGAAGAGAATAAAGTTCTGTTTGGAAGAAGAGTTATGCTTGACGAAAGTATTTCAGATAAATTAAAGGACACTTATAACTATAAATATTTATCTCTTTTTAATTTATTAAAGTCTAAATCAACACTTGTTGAAGAGGCAATTTATATTCCTTTCATTAAGATATTTAAGAAACGACATCTTTGCGGATGTAACTGGGGTATACTTAAAAAACATTTAATAGAAGTAAATGGATTTGATGAAGATTATCAAAAAGCAGGTGTTGGAGAAGATGTAGATATTGAATGGAGATTGTTAGGGAAGGGTTTTAAAATGAAATCACTTAAACATAAAGCTATCACCTATCATTTATATCATGCAAGAACTTATTCTGAAGAAGGGCTTCAGGTTAATTATAATCTTTTATTTAATAAGCAAGCTTTAAATAATGTTTATTGTTTAGTTGGATTAGATTATCATTTAAAAAAGAGTAATTCGTAAGATTATTTGTTTATGATTAAATTAATGTTTTAAAATTTCATGGAAAACTCAAAAGAACTCTTTAAAAAACATATTGCTCAGACGTCTACCTTTGATGCTTTTCAAATTGATGTAGCTAAAGCTGAAGGAATTTATGTGTATGACAAATCAGGCAAACAATATATTGATCTTATGTCGGGCATTGCAGTTGGTAATGTTGGTCATTGTCATCCTGCTGTGGTAAAAGCAATACATGAACAAGCGGATAAGTACTTACACGTAATGGTTTATGGAGAGTTTATTGAAAGTCCTCAGGTTAAACTAGCCAAACGTCTCTCTGATCTTTTACCTGGCAATTTAAATATGACATTCTTTGTCAACTCAGGTAGTGAAGCTATAGAAGGAGCTATTAAACTTGCAAAAAAGTATACCAAACGTTCAGAAATTATTGCTTTTAAAGGAGGTTATCATGGAAGTACTTTAGGTGCTGTAAGTATATTAGGAGATGAAAAGTACAAACAAGACTTTCGCCCTTTGCTTCCTGATGTTAAGATACTTGAATTTAATAATAGTAATGATATTGATCAGATAACTGAAAAGACTTGTTGCGTTGTTATTGAAGTTATACAGGCTGGAGCCGGTATTCGTATTGCTGATAAAGAGTTTCTTCAGAAGTTAAGGAATAAATGTACAAAAACCGGAACTCTTCTAATCCTTGATGAGATACAAACAGGCTTTGGCAGAACCGGTAAACTCTTTGCTTTTGAACATTATCAAATTGTTCCTGACATATTGTGTATTGCTAAAAGTATGGGTGGAGGTATGCCTATAGGTGCTTTTATTTCTTCTAATATTATAATGGATTCTTTAAACGATGAGCATCCTTTACTAGGGCATGCTACAACTTTTGGAGGACATCCTGTGTCATGTGCAGCCTCATTAGCAGCTTTGAATGTGTTAATTGAAGATAATCTTATGAATGATGTAGATGCTAAAGCAACTCTATTTAAATCATATCTAAAAGGTCATCAAAATATAAAAGAAATACGTAATCTTGGATTATTTATGGCTATTGAATTAAAGGATAGTAAAGCTATTGATAAAGTAGTTGAGAGATGTATTGCAAATGGCTTAATTACTTTCTGGTTTCTTTACAATCATGATTCTTTATGTATAATTCCACCATTAGTTATCACAAATGAGGAAATAAAAGAAGCTAGTAACCGACTTATAAAGTCTCTTAATTAATCATTTTTTGATATAAATAAAACAGGAAGTAACTTTAAGAATAGATTATATAGCCACTTAAAAAACTTAATCTTTAAAGTCCTCTCCTTTGGAGAGGATTTAGGAGAGGTTCTTTTTAATTAAGATTAGGATCTACAGGAAAGTTTACCCAATGAGCATAATCTTCACCTAAACTTAATACAATTTTATTCCAAACCTTATCTGCTTTTGCTTTTAAAACTTCTTTAACATCAGTGCGTGTAACTACCCATGAATTACTCTCAAGTTCTCCCTCTAATTGGTTAGGGCTCCAACCAGAATAGCCAATAAAAAAGCGAATATCATCAGAAGTTATTTTATTTATTGATATCAATTCTTTAATAGCTTCAATATCTCCACCCCAATAGATACCATCTATTATTTCAGTGCTATCTGGCACCAAATCACCGAACTTATGTATGTAAAATAATTTATCAGTACTAACAGGACCGCCAATATAAAGATCAGCATCAATAGTTGGGAAGCCTGTAACAATATCATTTAACTTAGAATGTAATAATTTATTAAGAATAATCCCAAATGCACCTTCTTTATTATATTCTGCTAATAGAATTACTGCTCTTTTAAAGTAATAATCAAACATAAATGGCTCTGATATCAGAACTTTTCCTTGCGAAGGTTTTACATTATTAGGTTTAATATCCAGTATTTTATTTATATCAGTCATAATATTTAATTTTTTAATGAGATATATGAGACAAAATTAGTATTTTTGGAGATATTTTTTAATAATGAGCAACAAATTTTATACCAACTAATGAATATTACTGATAATTCAACTAAGTTTAATGAATTAAGAGAGCAATTTCCGTATTTTGTCTATGAAAAATATCACTATATTAACAAAGATAAAACGATTTTTATTCAATTTTATTTCAATATCTCTGATAAATTCATATTTAAACCCACTATAACTATTCCCAAACGTAGTTTCTACAACTTTGATAATATCTCAGAAGACTTATTAAAAAACATAATCTTCAATATTGGCATGATTGAGCTTATTAGCTACTGGAAAGCTACCTGCTCGCCGATTGTTATCATTAAACCTCATATTATTTCTGATCAACAGATCAATTTCTGGAAAAAAATATATTATAACGGTCTTGGCGAATTCTTTTATCTTAATAACATCCAATCTTTCCAGGGTGATTTCATGGATATTAGAATTGAATCTGATATTCCTTTAAAAAAGACTGAAGTTACTACAGATGATTCAATAATTATCCCAATTGGTGGTGGTAAAGATTCAGTTGTTACACTTGAATTGCTCAAAGAACTATCTGTTAATAACATTCCTCTGATACTTAATCCGCGTGGTGCTACTTTAGAGACTGCTGAAATTGGAGGATTTAAAAGAAAAGAACTCATTGAGATTAATCGTACTATTGATCCTTTGCTTTTGAAACTTAATGAACAAGGTTTTCTCAATGGACACACTCCTTTTTCAGCTTTATTAGCGTTTGTAACTTTACTTTCCGGGGCTTTAACAGGCAAAAAGCACATTGCTTTATCCAATGAATCAAGTGCTAACGAAGCAACTGTAGAAAATACTAATATTAATCATCAATATTCTAAATCTTTTGAGTTTGAGAAGGATTTTAGGGAATATATTTCGGCTAATATCACAGAAAGTTTTAATTATTTTAGCTTTTTAAGACCTTTAAGTGAGCTTCAGATAGCAAAAATATTCTCAAATCATCCTAAATATTTCCATAAATTCAAAAGTTGCAACGTTGGTAGCAAAACAGATACCTGGTGTGGCCAATGTCCTAAGTGTATGTTCGCTTATATCATCCTTTCGCCTTTTATTGATAAGGATATGATGAAGTCTATTTTTGATAAAGATCTTTTTGATGATGAAAATATGCTTCAATACTTCAATGAGTTGACAGGTATTACAGATGTAAAACCTTTTGAATGCGTTGGCACTGTGGATGAGGTTAATATTGCATTAAAGATGATCATTGATAAAAGAAAAGGTGAAGCTTTGCCTTATCTACTTAAGTATTATTCTGAGCTTCCGCAATATAAACTTTATAGTGATCTGAATATCGCTTCTTTTCTTACCCATATTGAGAAAGAACATTTTCTAGAACCTGCTTTTTTTAATATTATTTTAGATCAATTCAGAGTTAATAAAAATACTATTTTAAATGAATTGATAATAGGCAAAGATATTCTTATCTTAGGTTTTGGTAAAGAGGGAAGATCTACCTATAACTTTCTGCGCAAGCACTTTCCAGTTCAAATATTTACCATTGCCGACAAAGATCCTTACCTTCTTGAGAAATTAAGTTTTGCAAAAGATAAAAATGTTCGCTTTATTTTGGGTGATAAGTATCTTAACTATCTTAATGATTATGATTTGATAATCAAAACTCCGGGTATCTCGGTTCTTGATTTTAAAGAACCGCTTCCTGCCAAAGAAAAAATTACATCACAAACTGATATTTTCCTCAGAATGTACTCAAAACAAGTAGTTGGCATCACTGGTACCAAAGGTAAGAGCACAACTACCAGCTTAATTTACCATATTCTTAAGAAACATAATCATGGCAATGTACTTTTGGTTGGTAATATGGGGTTTCCTCCCTTTGATCAATTGATTGACATCAATGATGATACGATAATTGTGTTTGAACTCTCGTCTCATCAGCTTGAAAACATAACTGTGGCACCTCATATCTCTGTATTGCTCAATCTTTTCCAGGAACATCTGGATCATTACCACTCATATATAGATTATCAGTTGGCTAAGTTTAATATTGCTTTTAATCAGGAGGATTGTGATTATTTTATTTATAATTATGATAATGATGCTATAAAAAGTATACTTATTAATAGCGTCATTAAAGGAAAAGCTTACCCTTTTTCATTGATACGACAGGCAGATAGAGGAACATTTTTAAAAGATAAATTTATTTATTTTAATGATGGCTTGAAACCCGTAAAAGTTTATAATACAGCTGATCATCGTCAGTTGTTAGGCGAGCATAATTTGTTAAATATTATGGCTGCCATTAATGTTTGTAAGATTATTGATGTTAAACATGAGTTAATTGTTAATGGTATCAATACTTTTGCAGGACTGGAGCATCGTATGGAGTTTGTGGGCGAATATAATGATGTTGAATACTATAATGATTCAATTGCAACGATACCTGAGGCTACTATTGAGGCACTAAAGGCTCTGAAAAGGGTGAATACTGTATTGATTGGTGGCTATGACAGAGGTATAGATTACCAATATCTTGCCGATTTTCTGACATCTACTTATATTGGGCATATTATTTTTATAGGAGAGGCGGGTAAGCGTATTTTTTCTTTAATTAATACCAAAATTAATCCAAAACAAAAGTATATTATGGCAATTGATTTTGATGATGCTGTGATAAGGGCTATAAATGTTACCGTTAAGGGGATGATTTGTTTACTATCGCCTGCAGCAGCTAGTTATGATATGTTTAAAAACTTCGAAGAACGCGGAAGTAGGTTTAAATATTTGATAAGAAATCAGGAATAGATTAAAAAAATCAATAATTACTTATATTTTTTTTTATTAAGAACAAATTTAAGTTTTTCAAATATCTCATTTACTGCAAATAAATCAATATTTTTTAATCAAATTTATACTTTAATTTGAGAAAATACCGACTTAATTTGACTAAGTTCCACTCTAGATTGAGTAAGTTCCGACTTTACTAGAGTAAGTTCCGACTTTACTGGAGTAAGTTCCGACTTTACTGGAGTAAGTTCCGACTTTACTAGAGTAAGTTCCGACTTTACTAGAGTAAGTTCCGACTTTACTGGAGTAAGTTCCGACTTTACTAGAGTAAGTTCCGACTTTACTCAATTCTCAATAACTATTAACCAAGTATAAAAGAAAATATGCCTGATTACTATAACAATAGACAAATTTGAAGTTTAATATTGTCTATTATCTTTATATTAAATTTGACTAATTTTTTTTGTAAAGAAAAAAAATTAGTTAGAAAGTGCTCTATTTAAGAAAGTATTTAGCGGATACATTGCTTTAAAGATATCAATAAGTTTCTCAAAGAAGTCTTCCTCACAAATTTGTGCAGGTGTAAGCATTTGTAAAGGAGTGAAATTCTTAAATTTTAAAAGTTCTATATCTTTAAAGTCCTTTGGAAAGTCTTTTGGAGCAGTTTTAAGCTTCTCAGCATCCGTTAATTCATTAAAGTGTTTTTTAAAATTCTTATCATTTAAGATTTTCTTGTATTCTTCGGCATTAAAATAAATTTCATTGCGGATAAGCTTCAGTTTATCGGCCGGCGGCATATAAATTCCGCCTCCAGCAAAACATTCTTCAGGGTCTAGGTGCAGATAATATCCGGCATTCATGCTTTTTTTGCCACCTTTAACAACAAAAGCACCAAAATTAGTCTTATATGGCGACTTATCATTACTAAAACGGACATCTCTGTTGATCCTAAACATACAATCTTTTGGTGTATTATGAATAATCCCCGGATCAAAGCTGTCAATGGCAGGAATTAGCTTTGTTAAAAAGGTTTCCACCTCCTTTTTAGCAGCATCATATTTCTTTTTGTTGGCTGTAAACCAATCTCTGTTGTTGTTTTGTTTTAATTCTTTAAGAAAATCAAAGATATTATGTGAAAGCATGTTTATAATGTTTTAAATAATGATTACAAAAATAAACAAATTAAAAAGAAAAAAGGGAATAATTGGAGGAAATATTTTAATTAATAATGAAAAAGACGTCATTGCGAGGAGGGACGACGAAGCAATCTGTTGGTAATATGATGAATAAGATTGCTTCACTTCGTTCGCAATGACGACATGGTCCTTTTTAGAGTAGACTCATACTTATAGTTTCCTCATAATCATTAAACCATCCCTAAAAGGTAACAAAAGATTCTCAACTCTATCATCATGCAAAATAAATTCATTAAATTGCTTAATAGCTTTGGTATCTTTGTCGTTAGGTTTGGTCTCATTCAGCACTTTACCATTCCAAAGGACATTATCAGCAAGAATAAAACCCCCTTTACGAACTTTAGGCAATATAAGTTCATAATAATTTATGTATTCTTCCTTATCACCATCAATAAAAACAAGATCAAACACCTCATTAATAGTAGGAATAATAGTTAAGGCATCCCCAATATAGAAATTGATTTTATCATTTATACCTGCCTCCTCAAAATAGTGGCGAGCCATAGTTTCAAGCTCAGCATTAATATCAATAGTATGTAATATCCCTCCTTTTTGAAGACCTTCGGTGAGACAAATTGCAGAATATCCTGTAAAAGTACCGATTTCAAGTATTTGTTTGGGAGAAATCATGCAAGAAATCATCTTTAAAAACAATCCTTGCATGCTACCCGACAACATACGGGGATTAATTAGCTTAAGATTTGTTTCTCTAAATAATTTTGTAAGAATTAAAGATTCAGGAGCCGAATAATTGGAAGCATATTCCTCTAATATTGAATCGATCATTTTTAAAATAAATTATTTTGACTTATAAATAAGGTAACTTAATTGAGAAGGCTCAAATATTTCGTTAGCAATTTCGATGATTTCTTCAACAGTAACCTTTTCAATTTTAGCATTAATCTCAGCAATTGAATCAACTTTATCAAAAATCATATAACTTTTACCAATTGATAGCATCTCGTTAAGATTAGATTCATAAGCAATAGCTACTTGACCTATCAACTGTTTTTTTGCATTATGAAGTTGCAAACTTCCAAGCTTTGTAGTGCGAAGTTTTTCCAATTCTTTTAAAACAACATTAATTGCTTTAGAATTTGAGCCATTATCAGTACCTAAATATATACTAAACAGACCTGTATCAGTGTATGGTGTATAGCTTGACTCAACAGTATAGGCATATCCATGACGTTCGCGCACAGCAAGATTCAATCTGGTATTCATTGCCGGGCCTCCTAAAAGATTATTAAGAACAGTAAGTGCGTTTTTGCGATTATCCTTAGTGCTATATGCAATATTTCCTATGACAGTATGCGTTTGATACGTCTTTTTATTCTTAATAATATTAATAGGCTTATAAGTATCAAAAACTTGACGGTTAGTTTGTCGTAAATTGGAAGGATGATCTGCAAAATGCTTTTCAATAAGCTTAATAAGCTGAGCAAATTTAATATTACCGACAGAACAAAACACCATTTCGTCAGTATTATAATTCTTATGTATAAAATTTTGAAGATGTTGGCTCTTAAACTTCCTAACATTGGCAGGAGTCCCTAAAATAAGTCGTCCAATAGGATGCCCGGCAAACATATACTCCTCATATTCATCAAAAATTAGTTCGGAAGGATTGTCTTTATAAGAATTAATTTCCTCTATTACTACCTCTTTTTCTTTAACTAATTCCTTGGTGGGAAAATTAGAATTAAATACGATGTCAGAAAGCAATTCAATGGTCCTTTCATAATATTCATGCAGGAAAGATGCATACACACAAGTCTCTTCTTTAGTGGTATAGGCATTAAGATCGCCGCCAACACTGTCGAGTCTGTTTAAAATATGATATGATTTACGTTTAGTTGTACCTTTAAATATACAATGTTCAATAAAATGTGCAATGCCATTCTCTTTTTCGTCTTCATCGCGAGAACCCGTATTGATAATCAGACCACAATGTGCAACATTGGTGTCAACATACTTATGAACAATACGAATTCCGTTCTTAAGTTGAAAAAAGTTATATTCCATTAAATAAAATTAGTGTTATTTCTTAGGTTTAATGTTATCATCAAAGTAAATATAAAAGATACCCATCCATGCTTTAAAATTACCTTCACCATCAACTAATTTTAACACCGGACATATAGATAAAACCCTTTTAGTAAACTTAAATGACTTGGTATTTATTGACCATTCTTCAGTAAACCGTATACTAGAAATTGATTTTCTATCAAGATCAGTTTTAACAACCTTAATTTCTGATTTACCAGTTGAAGGATCTTCCATCTCAACAGTATCAGTACGACAATAATAGCCATTAAAGAGTTCTTTAGTCATAAGATTTCCTGCAAAGTCATAGGCTTTTATCTTATTTAATAAAACAGCATCAAATAATTTATTCACAAAGGTATCTCTTTGAGTAGGTTCTATATTATTAACCCAATATTCAGTAGATTTTTCTTTTGCTATAATAGGAACATCATATGTGATTTGTTTTGTGATGACAAAAGTACTGTTTGCCGTATCAGTATTCAGAGTATCAGGATAGATCCAGAACAATGGTTCTTTGTATTTGTTAACTCCTTCTTTTGTATCTTCGGCCATAATTGGACAAAAGCCAAAAACTTCCTTTTTAATTTCAAAAGTTTTCTCATTCATCATCCATTTTTCATCAAATCGCAACTGAGTAATTTTATTTTTATCAAAACCATTAGAAACAATAACTTCATCAGCAGCATTTGGACCTTTTTTATTGGAGGATTTAATAGTATCATAAGTGATTAGATGAGATATTACATCTTCATATTTAAGTTCTTTATGATTTTGATCATAAATCTTAACTTTATTGCTTTTTACAGCATCCATTATTATATTAACAAACTTATCTCTTTGAGGCCCTTCTATGTTTTCTTTAATAGGATCGGCATCCGG
>CAIWDQ010000328.1 GCA_903911455.1 uncultured bacterium | reverse complement strand
TGCTACCCTCCGAAGGTCCGGAGGACGACAAAGCAGTTGACATGCTACCCTCCAAAGGTACGGAGGACGACAAAGCAGTTGACATGCTACCCTCCAAAGGTACGGAGGACGACAAAGCAGTTGACATGCTACCCTCCAAAGGTACGGAGGACGACAAAGCAGATGACATGCTATCCTCCAAAGGTACGGAGGACGACAAAGCAGTTGACATGCTATCCTCCAAAGGTACGGAGGACGACAAAGCAAATATATTCTTTGAATCTGTTGTGTGTATATTGCGTAAAGCGTTCATCTTGTTATTATAAAATTCAATTTAATTTGTTATAACATAAAAATTGTTTTCAACGACAAATTACTACCAAAGGCAATAAATGTTGTTATTGAAATTAAAGGGAAACTCTACAGTGATTTATTGTATTTTTATTACTTAGAAGTAATGGTACAAAACACCAATTCTTGTTCGCTTCTCCTTTTTAAAAAAAACTTTAATCCCTCTCGAAAATATTCATTCATCCAGGAAACGATGAACTACTCTTTGTATAAAGGTCAGACGATTTTTGAAAGCACCTAGGGTGACTGATTGCAAAAAGTAGTGCAAAGATAAAACAATATTAATTAACAATGCAATTAAATCTCATATAAAATAAAAACTATTTTAATTTTGACACTCCATGTATAAGAACCAGAACGTTATTTCGAGGAGGGGCGACGAAGCAATCTATTGAATAAATGAAGATTGAGATTGCCCAACCTTGTCATTGCGGGCTTGACCCGCAATCTCATGCTAATTGAAGTCTGTAAATGTATATCAGTTTTTAAGTATTAAGCTGTAAACTTATTTTAGGACGATACAGTCCCCGTATGTAGTAATGAGACGAAGATGTTACTAGTAAATATTGAGATTGCGGGTCAAGCCCGCAATGACAAGTAGCTTCACTACCCATTAAGTGTGGTCTATTCGTCTTTTTAAATATATATTTCTTACACCATACAACCTTTTCAATAAAAGTAGCATCTTTACTAATTTATATTTAGTAACATTTAAAACTTTTTCAACATCTATATGTAGTATCTTTGTAATCTATTTTAGAACTATGAGAACAACAATTCTAATTTTATTATCTATCATATCGTTTACTCTAATTGCAGGAAATGGCAAAGTAGATAAAGCACAGGGAGCTAAGGCCAAAGCTTGGGTTAAAAACCAACAATTGGAGTTTATCGAAAATAAAGGTCAGTTTACCAATACCGAAGGTAAACCTGCTGATAATGTACTGTTCAAAGCATGCTATGGTAGTTGTGATATTTATATTACTGATAAAGGTTTGAGCTATGTGTTTATTAAGTTTGAAGAAGACAAGGCAATTGGCAATAGGCAAAAGGCAATAGGGGGAAAAGAAGACAAGGCATTTGGTGAGAGAGAGGAAGAGGAGAATCAAATACCTTTGTATTATAGATTAGATATGGATTTGGTGGGTGCTCATATTGATAAGAATAATATTATTAAAGAAGAAGAAAGTACTCAAGGTTATTATAATTATATTTACCCTCATTGTCCCAAAGGCATTTATAATGTAAAAGGCTACGGCAAGATAACTATTAAGAATATATATAAAGGTATCGACTGGGTTATCTACACCAATCCCAACAATAAAGAACATCCTTTGAAATATGATTTCGTAGTACATCCCGAAGCCAATTACAAAGACATTAAAATTAAATATTTGAATGCTGATAATACATCTTTATTAGATAAAGATAGTAAGCTCAAAATACAAACCATTGCAGGTAACATTGAAGAAGGCAACATTTATTCATACCAAAATAATAAAGAACAAGAAATAAGCAGTAAGTATATCCTTAATGATAATGATAGTTCGATTTCTTTTAATATTAATGCCTATGATAACACTCAAACCTTAATTATTGATCCGCTTGTGTGGGCTACTTATTATGGAGGGACTAATCATGATGGTTTCAGAGGAGTATATACTGATAGCTCTTATAATCTTTATGTTTCGGGTTATACCTTTTCTACTGATTTTCCTACTTTACAACTTATAGGTGCATATTGGCAACCTTTAAATGGAGGAGGAACTACCGATGCTATGATCCTTAAATTTAGTAGCACAGGTGTACGACTATGGTCAACCTATTTTGGTGGCAATGCTTATGATCAATGCGAAGCAATGACAGTAGATAGTCAGGATAATGTTTTTGTAACAGGCTTCACATCATCATCTAATCTTCCAATACAGTTATTAGCTGGAGCCTATTCTCAAACTACTTTTGGTGGGGGAAGTGATGCTTTTATGATAAAATTAAATAGTCAAGGAGTATTATTATGGTCAACATTTGTTGGAGGGACTTTAAATGATCAGCCTAATTCTATTTGTATTGATAACACAGATAACATTTACATCACTGGAACTACTAATTCTACTAACTTTCCAACTCAACAATTAACTGGGGCTTATTGGCAGTCGGCACTAGGAGGTTCAAATGATGTGTTTATATTAAAATTTACACATCAAGGTGTCCTCTTATGGTCAACATACTATGGTGGTTCGTTAAACGATCAGGGGACTTCAATTTGTGTTGATCACCAGAATAATATTTACATTACAGGTTATACGCAGTCTACTAACTTCCCTACTCAACAATTAACAGGTGCTTATTGGCAGAGTGCGCTTGCAGGTGGTTATGATTTCTTTATTCTTAAGTTCAATAGTCTGGGTGTAAGGTTATGGTCAACGTATTATGGAGGGAGTTTAGCTGAGCAATCTAGTTCGGTATGCATCGATAGACTTGATAATTTATATTTATATGGGTCCACTAATTCAACTAACTTTCCTACTCAACAACTAACAGGAGCTTATTGGCAAAGTGCATTAGCAGGAAGTTACGACTTTATAATAGCTAAGTTTACGAATCAGGGAGTTCGTTTATGGTCTACTTATTATGGTGGTAATGGCAATGAAGGTTTCTTTGCTAATGCGTTTAACTATATATGTACTGATACTTTGAATAATTTGTATATCACAGGGCAAACAACTTCTACTAATTTCCCTACAAAACAATTGTTAAACGAATATTGGCAACCATCTTTATTAGGGAGTACAGATGCAATTTTAACTGTATTTTGCAACACAGGCTTTAAGCTCTGGTCTACGTACTATGGAACTTCAGGTAATGATTTTGGTACAGGTATAACTGTTGATAAACGTAATATAGCTTATTATATAGGTGAAGTTGTAGCTGCAAGTGCATATACAGTTAATCCGGGTAATGGTGCGTATTACGATAGTACCTGGAATGGTTTGGATGATAGTTATATATTAAAACTTAACACACCATGTGGTAGCATAAAGACAACAGCACTTCAATCAAATAGGAATAATATTTGTGTAAATGAAAATACAACTATTACTCTAACGGCAATAGGTGGTAGTGGCGATGCTTTAAAATGGTATAAAGGTGCTTGTGGGCAAACTTATGTTGGCACGAATACTCCTTTAACAATACCTAAGCCGGCTACAACTACGACTTATTATGCCCGTTGGGAAAGTGCTTGTGATACTTCTGCATGCGATAGCATTACCATTAATATAGTTTCGGTAATAAGAGATACTCTTTATCCTAATATCTGTACAAATCAATCAGTACATGTAGGTACTCACACCTATACTACAACTGGTGTTTATAAAGACACTTTAATTTCGGCAGCAGGTTGCGATAGTATTATTGTTACTCATCTTACTATTAATGCTCCATTAATAAACGTAATAACACCTCAGTTATGTTTGGGTCAATCGCTTACTATAGGGACACATACTTATACCACTACCGGTAATTATATTGATACTTTAACAACTGTAGCAGGTTGTGATAGTATAGTAAAAACATATATTACTGTATATAATGCTCCACAAGTTAATCTTGGTCCTGATACTACTCTTTGCTATTGGCAAACATATATTCTTAATGCTACACATCCGGGTGCTACTTATCTATGGCAAAATGGGGCTACTACTCCAACGTTTTATGTGAATAGTATATCAGGCACTTATTGGGTTAAGGTTACCTATGGAAATAATTGTTATGCCACAGATACTGTTAATGTCTCTTTTACAAATAACATCCCTAAGTTTACAATGGATACTATACTTTGTCCGGGTCAAACCTTAACTTTAAATGTTGCAACACCGGGAGGTACTTATCTTTGGCAGGATGGGTCTACTTCTCCAACCTTTTTTATCAATTCAGCAGGCACTTATTATGTAAAAACTAATATTAGCTCATATTGTTACCGTACTGATACCATTCATGTACATTATACTACCTTGCCTTCGGTACATCTGGGTAATGATACGACACTCTGCTATTGGCAATATCTAATATTAAGTGCCTCTAATCCGGATTGCAATTATATATGGAATGATGGTAGCACGTTCTCTAATCATTACGTAAATCAGGCAGGTACTTATTGGGCTACAGCTTATGTTAACAGTGGTTGTAAGTCG
>CAIWDQ010000327.1 GCA_903911455.1 uncultured bacterium | reverse complement strand
TTAGGCGCAATGTTCGTCTTAATTATACTTATTACATCTTGTAATAAGTACGCAAATGATTTTCAATCTTTAAGAGATCAAAATCAAGCATTAAAAGAACAACTCGATGCACTATCACTTAAAGTAAATGGTGTAGCTGCGTTACAAACACAGCTTGCATCAACAACGGCTCAAATTACAGCACTACAAACAGCAGTAGAATCATTACCAACAACTGGTGGTATTGCATCTCAATTTGCAACTCTTGTAAATAGCTTAACTATTGTTAGTGGTAAAATAGACAATATAACTACAACTTTAAATCTTGTTGCAGGTAATGGAACAGCGACTAAAGCTGTAGTTGATGCACTAACAGTCACACTTAACCAAATTATTTCAGATAAAGCAGCATCAGATGCTGCTTTAAATTTGAAATTGACTAATTTGAAAGCACAATTAAATTTGGCATCCACTTCTGAGCAAGTTGCAGATATCCAAACGCAAATTCTTAATCAAATTATTGCAAGTTCAGTAGTCACAACAACAAAAATTACAGATTTGAAAACTTCTATTCAAACTGCCATTGCAAATCATGATTCAAATGTAATGACACTTATTGGAACTTTACAAACTACAGTAGATGCAGGAAATGCTGAAAATGTTGTAACTCTTTCACAAATTTTAACTAATTTGCAAACTAATAATGATGCAACACAAACATCAATTGTCGCATTACAAGCATCACTAGATGCTGCTAACAGTGAACTAGCAGTATTATTAGCAAATGCTGCAATGTATAATGGCGATGTTAATATTTCTACTGATACTGATGTTACTTTTTATTTAGGTAAATTAAATCAAATGGGAATAATAAATGGTAATTTAATAGTAAATAGCTCTTCAATTACAAATGTGAGTGGTTTAAATACTATTCTTCCTGCTGTTATGGCTATTATTGGTCCTGGTCATAATGTTACAATTAATGCTGCAAATGCAACACCACTTTTGTTATTAAATAATCTTACATCAGTAAGAGGAAATTATACTGTATTAGGACATGATATTGATGATTCAGCACTTAATAATATTGGTGAAAATCTTTTATACGATTATCCTGGTAATTATGAATTAGTGTCTTTAGCCTCTGTTAATGATCTTAAATTGGCAAATACAATTGGAAATATTAATTTTCCTAATGTTACTATAAATGGTCATATTGGTGATAATACCTTTTTTGCAAATGGTCATGTTACATTTAGCGCATTAGGTACTCACACAATAGTATTAGGTAAAAATGGTATAAATTATCTTACTGCCTCAAATGCAACTGATATTACTATTGGTAGTGTAACTTATAGCAATGGATTAACTATCAATGCATCATTAGCTAAAAATGTTATACTTTCATCAGCAACAGGAACAGGAACAGGTGGTTCTATAATTTTAAATACGCCATTGGCAACAACAATAAATATTAATAATTTAGTTTCTGTTGACGGAGTATTAACTGTCACAGGAGATCCATCATGTTCTTTATGGATAGGTAATTGGAATGATAACACAAATAGTGTTGTAACAATTAATTCTATACATACAGTTAATATTCCTTCTTGGGTTGGAAGTAATGCTGGAACTGGTACACATTTATATGCACCTGATGCATTAGATGTTATGTTATCTTCTTATCAGTGGTTAGCAGGAACTATTCCTAGCGGAGTTTCAGGTAATCTTGCATCAGTTGTAAATTTAACATTAGGTAATATTATTGGAGTAGTAGATCTTAATAATTATAATAGCACATTAGTAACAGCAAATATAACGGCAGCAACACCAGAATTAAATCATTGGTCATCTGTTTCTGCACAAGTTAATACAACAGGTAATGATCATTTAACAAATTTGACAATTGCTGGTACATTACAATCCTCAAATTTGACAAATCTTCCAGTTTTAGAAAATTTACATACTACTGGAATTATTAATTCTTTTACATTAGATCATGCAGCTGTTATTAACAATGTAAATTTAGGTCATAATGCGTTTGTTGGAGCTAGTGGCTTTGGCGGACCTGGTTCTGATTTAATAATTACAAATAATGCTAAGCTTGTAAATTTAGCACCATCATCTCTTGATTGGATGCGAAGTCTAACTGTTAATAACAATGCATCATTAATTCATTTTAATTTTAGTTCTTATCATACTCTTGTTTATTCAGGACCAATTGTGTCAGTTTCTATTGATGCGCCTAGTGTTATTGGCGGATATACACCTAGTGTTAGTCCTGTTTCTGCTGGAAATCCTGCTATTCAAGCTATTATAAAATCTAATGATATTATGACATTAAAATCTTATATTGTGTCAGCATTAGCTAATACTCATGTTACAACTACTACTTTTAGTATTAATATTGGTATACCTGTTTCAACAACTCTTGAAACAGTTATGAATACTGATCATGCATCATGGACAGTATTAAATGGATATACTAATTTAGTAACAGGTGGACCTCTTGATACCGCTAATGAGTTATCGTTAGTTGTTGCTCAATAAGTTTATAACTTTAAATAAAAAAAAAGTGGCTTTCGCCACTTTTTTTTTATTCTAAAATTTTTATTTTATTCTTCTTCTGAAATTTGTGAAAAAGATAAATCTAAAATAGTTTCTCTACCAAAAATTAAAACTATCACTTTAACTTTTTGTTTTTTATTATCCACATCTTTAATTGTGCCAACAAATGTATTGAAAGGACCATCAATTATTCTAACTTTCTGATTTACGTGTAATGTTTCATCAACTTCTTTTTTATCTGCTTTACCTAAAAGTCTTTCAATTTCAGCTGATGATAAAGGCTGTTTTAATACAGAAGTTACTCCATTAATATGCTTAATGTTAGCTTCAACATCTGATATTGAATCACATTCAACAAACATATAACCAGGAAAAGCATTTTTTTCAACACTAATTTTTTTACCTTTTCTTAATTGAATACTTTTATGTGACGAAATAAGTAAATTTGAAATAACGCTTTCTGTGTTATTCTTTTTTAATTCACTTTCTATTGATTCTTTAATCTTTTTTTCTTTGCCACTAACGACTTTTACGGTATACCATTTCATAATATGTGTTTTAGTTTTTTATTATATATACAAAAATTTTCATAAAGATATATTTTTTTATCAATAAAAAAAAATGTATCTTTGTAATGTTAAATAAAAACAAATAGATATGAAAATTCAAAGTTTATCAATCGTTGTTCCTACAAAAAATAAATGTGTAAATGCTTGTAAATTTTGTGTAAGCCGAACTCACACAAATCCTTATGATGATAAAATTAGTTCAGTCGTAAAAGAATGGAATGAAGATATCCAATGTACAGATGGTATTTATTATTATGAAAATTCAATTGAATATAAAGACTATTATAACCGTTTACAATTTGCCCGTGATAATGGTTGTAATGTTGTTGTTTTAACAGGTACTGGTGAGCCAATCCAAAATCCAAAGTTTCTTGATTTCTTTTCTGAGATAAATGACACTCTTACTACACCATTCAAGAGTATTGAAATGCAAACGACTGGTGTTATGTTAGATGAAGAAAGTGTTGCACATTTAAGAGCAATTGGAGTTACAACTATTTCATTTTCAATTTCAAATATTTTTGATAATGATAAAAATTTAGAGCTTATTGGTTGTCATAATAAATTAAAATTTGATTTAATCGAAACAATTAATCTCGTTAAAAGATATGATTTTAATTTAAGATTGTCATTAAATCTTGTTAATGACTATGACAATTATACAGTCCAGCATGTTATTGATAGATGTAAAGAATTAGGTGCTGACCAGGTTACATTCAGAAAATTATATAAATCAGAACTTAATAATGAAATTGATAAATGGATTGAAAAAAATGCATCTGTTAATTTTTATAATGAATTGGTTGAATATGTAAAGGAAAATGGTAAATTTTTAGGTATTCTTCCTTTTGGTGCTAGTTCGTATAATATTGATGAAATGTCTGTTGTGATCGACGACGATTGCATGTCAGAAGATATTAAAGAAACATATAAATATCTTGTTTTAAGAGAGAATTGCAAGGTATATACACGTTGGGAAACGAAATCCTCTTTGGTGTTCTAAAATCTACGAATAACCGCTCTACTTTTTGGTGGTTCCATAATAGGTGAAGGAGTATATTCTGGTATTTGAAATTGTGGTTCTTCTCTGAACACTTTTTCAATATCCTGTTCTTTAGATTTTTTCTTTTTCTTTTTCAATTTTTGATTTAAAAATTCTCTAACATAATTATGTGCAGTTCTTAAATCTTTTTTTATTTTATTTCTTACTCTAACATCATCACCATCTTTTTTCTTCTTATAAACTTTACAAATAAATTTATCACCTCTTTTTTCTATTTCAGCAAAAAAATATGGTTCAACATTGCCTGTTTTATATTTAATTATACCTCCAGATACTTTTGGATTGTATTTAGCTTTACCGCTACTAAATAATGAATCATCAATTATATTATTATTCCAAGTTTCAAATGTTTTAATGATTTTCATATTGTTATATAT
>CAIWDQ010000326.1 GCA_903911455.1 uncultured bacterium | reverse complement strand
TGAATTTTTATCAATATATTTGTCAAAACAAAAAGTTGCATTTATAAATTGAATTCATCATTTATTTAAAAATTCTTTTTTGATTTTTATTAACAGTATTAATAATGCTATTTTTTGTTTTTATGATGTTTTTTAACAGAGTAGCTTACTAAAAAGAGGAATTATTTATTATTATCATTATAAATTTTGTCAGGACGAAAAATTAAAGGTATTGAATCCAAATTATAGAAACCATCAAATTCTAAAAGATTATAAAATACTGGAATCGGCTTTAGATACTATACTCATATCTAACAGGATGACGCCCTTTTTGTGTAAAATCTCTTATAATATATAAGTACTTCATATTTGGGAAATATGGTACTTCAAGTTTAGTATTATGATAAAAAAAATTATACCAATATTTATGTTCTATTTTAAACGGGAGTATTTCTGGATCAAGAAATAATGTTGAGGACTTATATTAAGCATAAATATTTGCTAGCCTAAATAAGAAAAAGCTTATATTTCTAACGCCTCTAAAAGATGATCTAAATGCTTTTATTTTAGCATTAAAAGATTCTGCTGATGCATTAGTACTACGATTATCAAAATAGTTTAAGATAGTATGATAATGAGCTTCAATAGAACGAGCAACTGTATTAAACGACTTGAATTTACATTTTTCTACACTGTCATACCACTTTGCTAATTTTGTATATGCAATTCCTTTTTCTTTAGTTTGATGATAGATTTGACCTAATTTCATGGAAAGCTTGTAAGCAGTTTCTAATGATGGATATTTCAAAAACAGTATTTCTGCTCTGCGTCTTTGTGTAGGTGTCCAGTGTGTTTCTGATTTAAACAATAAATATCGACTACGAGCTAATAATTGCTTTAATGTATCACCATTTTTTAAAATATCGGGGATGTACTTTTTCTTTAGCTCTTTACTTAATTCAATTTCTTTATTTTCCTGATCTATTGCTTCCCATCTATTCATTATTCGCATTTCCTGAACTGCATCGTAAGCTAATTTCTGAACATGAAAACGATCGGTAACGATCACTGCCTTATGAAAGCAATGCTTTACAATCTTTTCCATACTTGCAGCCATATCTAATGTTACTTCTTTAACCTGATTCCTTAGATGTAATGGAATCTTCTCAAGTAATGATATTACTTTCGCACTATCAGTTCCCTTTATAATAGCTACAAGTGCTCCTTTTTTACCTTTTGCTGCTTTGTTAGTTAGGAGAGTATATAACTCACCTTGTGATAATGCTGTTTCATCAAGGCTCATAAAAGCACCTATGTTGTCAGGGAAAAGTATCCAATCTTGAGCATGTGATAATTGATCCCATTGATGAAAATTACTTAGATGATCACGATATTGTTCTTCCAGAAGTTTTCCATTTACACAAAAGTAATCTCCAACACTTTTACAGCTTACCGGCTTGGAATCTAGATATAACTTTTTAAAAAGACGCAAATTCTTGTGTCATTCGCGTTCCATTTGCTACCAAAGTCCAATCTCTACAGATATATTCTCCTATACTTTCATTGAGCCAACGTCTTCTTCTTACATAAAGATAAACAGC
>CAIWDQ010000325.1 GCA_903911455.1 uncultured bacterium | reverse complement strand
GCACTTGGATTTCCTGGAACTGCATCAAACCCATAACCCCAATCTAATCCTAACATACCAAACATAGGTAAATAGATCCTTACACCAAATCCTGCAGATTTATACATATTATAAGGATTAAATTGTTTAAATGTTGACCAACAATTACCTCCTTCTAAGAATGTTAGAGCAAAAATAGTTGCACTTGGATTCAAAGACAAAGGATATCTTAATTCCATTGTTAGTTTATCATAAGAAGTTCCTCCAACATATCCACTTATTCCCATAGGAGTCAGAGTGTTATTTCCATATCCTCTCAATCCAACTAATTCACGCCCATCTAAAGCATAGCCGGATAATCCATCACCCCCTACATAAAATCTTTCAAAAGGAGGATAACCAATATCTTTATTATAATAACCTAAAGCCCCAAATTTTGCTCTTGTATTTAATACTAACTTACCTGTTATATTAAAAAACCATGATATATTAAACTTCCACTTATAATATTCTAGTAAGAAATACTTGTCTTGATCAGAAGCACCAGTAAAATTCTTACCTGTAATGAGAGAATAAGGAGGTGTAGATTGAAGGAGAAGAGTCATGGTTGAACCACTTCTGGTATAGATAGGTGCATCAATTGAATTTCGTGCTAATGTAAGATTATAGTTGAAATTATTAGATGTCCCATTTGCAAAAGTAAATAATGAAGAATAGTTATGAAGAAGATAGCTTTGATAAGTTAAGCCATGAGATAAGGTAAAATAATCATCAGGCCATTTTAATCTTTTTCCTAAACTTACAGAGACACCATTAATAGATAATGAAGCATAAGTCGGATCACTAGAAGCAATCCCATTAGTTTGGACTGAATGATATACATTAACACTTAAAGCATTTGGTCTTTTTCCACCAAGCCATGGTTCTGTAAACGAAGCATTAATTGAATAATAATATTTTCCATTCGTTTGACCTCTAAGACTTAACTTCTGGCCATCACCAGCTGGAAGAGGTCTCCAGGCATCTTTATTAAAAAAGTTTCTTGCTGAAAAGTTATTAAAAGAAAGTCCTAAGGTACCAACTACCATTCCACCTCCCCAACCTCCGGAAAGTTCTACTTGATCTGAGGATGTTTCTTCTACATTATATTCTATATCTACTGTCCCATTTTCTGGATTTGGTGTAGGTATTGGTTGAATTGTTTCTGCATTAAAATAACGCAATTGTGCAAGTTCTCTTGTAGTTCTTATTACATCCGAACGACTAAAAAGCTGCCCAGGTAGAGTTTTTATTTCTCTTAAAATAACATGATCATTTGTTTTAGTATTTCCTTTAACAGTTACTTTATTAATTCTTGCTTGTTTCCCCTCACGTATTCTAACTTCAATATCAATAGAATCGTTATCAACAAGTACTTCAATAGGGATAGCTTGAAAAAACAAATACCCATCATCCATATAAAGAGAGCTAATATCATAACCATTTGGGTTAAAAGATAAATTTCTTGTTAAATTAGTTTGATTATAAACATCTCCTCTTTTAATTTTTAAAATATCATCTAATTGTTGTGAAGTATATTTTGTATTTCCTATCCATGAAATGTTTCTGAAATAAAACTTTTTACCTTCATAAACCCAAATATCTAAATTATCTAAACGTTCATTAATTTTAGATATAGAATCTTTAATAATTTTAGCATCTCTAAAACCTTGCTCATTATACTTTTCAATAATTTTCACCAAATCTTCATTAAAATCATCTTCAATAAATTTTGAAGTCTTAAAAATACGATAAATTCGTTTCTCTTTAGTTTCTTTCATTGCACGTCTAACTTGTTCTTCAGTTAAGCTATAATTGCCATGTATTCTTATATTTTCAAGTTTAACTTTATGCTTTTTATTGATATTTATAGTAAGAATAACACTATTTGTAATTGTAGTATCTTTTTCATGAGTTATATCTACTTCTGTATTTAGAAACCCCTTCTTAATAAAAAACTTTTTAATAGTGTTTTTTGATCTGATAATAACATTATCAGTAATTACATCCCCACTTACAAGTTTTATTTCATCTCTTATTTTATCCGCCTCACCTTTTCTAATACCAATAAATCTGAACTTAGACAATCTAGGTCTTTCCTGTAAATAAATATCTAAAAATATAGTCTGACCAACAATCTTAGTAGCAGAGATCTTAACATTTTCAAATAATCCTTGCTCCCAAAGTTTATCTATCGCAGAAATTACTTTATCTCCAGGAATTGTAATCTTACTCCCAACAGTTAATCCGGATAAGATTATTAACATATTGTTATCAAGAAACTGTACACCTGTTACAGTAATTCCCCCAATTTCATATTCTTTAGGTGTTGAATAATCTATCTCAGATAAATCTCCACCAACAATTATTTGAGAGTAGGATGAATTGAAAAGAAATAATACGATAGTTAAAATTAGAAATATTTTGAATTTCATTAGTTAAATAAGTTATTAAGTTGTTCGCTGATTAAACCGAATCTTCTTTCTCTGCTTTGGTAATCCAGAATTGCCAAATAAAGATCTTCTTTCCTGAAATCAGGCCATAATTTTGGAGTAAAATATAATTCTGAATAAGCAATCTGCCATAGTAAAAAATTACTTATTCTATATTCACCACTTGTTCTAATTAACATTTCAGGATCAGGAATATTTGAGGTAGTTAAATATGATGATATTAATTCCTGATTTATTTGGTCAGGTTGTATTTCATTATTCTTAATTTTCTCAGCTATCATCTTCATTGCATTTGTTATCTCCCATTTTGAGCTATAACTTAATGCAAGAATAAGAGTCATTTTACTATTATTTGATGTTTCGTTTATTGCTGTCATTAATTCATCATAAGTTTCTTTTTCGAGACTTTGAAGGTCTCCAATAGCAGTTAAACGAATATTATTGTCATTTAGTGTTTTTGTTTCTTGATTTATTGTTTTTACCAATAAACTCATTAATGCATCTACTTCTTCTTTTGGACGATTCCAATTCTCGGTAGAAAAAGCATATAATGTTAAATATTTAATTCCTAACTCTGCGGCTGCTTCAACAGTTTCTTTTACTGCAACAACCCCATTTTCATGACCAAAAACCCTTTCTTGTTGTCTTTGTTTTGCCCATCTGCCATTGCCATCCATAATAATGGCAATATGCTTAGGGAGCTTACTTTTTTCGATTTTGTCAATGAGGTTGGTCATAATTTGAATTGAGTTCAGATAATAATTTTAATTATAAATGTTATCTTTATAATTAAATCCTTTATCAAAACAAGATGGTTTTGATTTGAACCCTAATTTAAAAGTTACTGTAATTCCTGCAAAGGAATACCAATCATTAGTTGCAGAGTTTCCCCTTGATTCTCCTGGTTGATGCTGTAGCATTTTAGAACCTGTAATAGGATCAGTAAGTTCAATTGTTCTGTCAGCAAGTGCAGCTGCAATTTTACCTCGTTCAGCAGAGATATAAATAGGGTCAATATAAGTTCCACTAACGTCATCAATATAATCAGTAAATGTTTTTCTCATCCCCCATTCAAGACCGATGCATACTGTTTTAGAGATGCCAAATTTAAAGCCAATACCAAATGGGATAGAAACTTGTGTTAAACTATATGGTTTTTTATCAGGGTATGCCACTAATCCTTGCCCTTCTGTGCCTAATGGCTGTAGATCGTGCCAATTAGTATTCCCATTTTCGTCTGTATATTGTGCTTGTGGATTAAATGAGAATATCCCTAATCCAACGAATATAAATGGTGAGAACCTATGGCTTTTACTTCCTGTAAAGTATTGCATAAAGTTTAATTCTATCAATGCCGAAAACTCCATGATAGGTGACTTAAAACTTAGATTTCGTGTATTGCCAAAATCTGCATCAAAGCCTTCAACTGTTCCATAAAGTGCATTTAATCTGAATGCCCAATGTGGATCTAAATTATATCTATATACAATACCAAATGCTGGCTGTGTTCTGTAAAAGACTTTGGAAGTATTTATATCTCCCATATAAAAAGAAGTTCCACCAAAGATACCATATTCTGATCTTTGTGCATTAGCATTAAACGCTAATATTATCAAACAAATGACAACAAGAATTTTTTTCATTTTATTGTTGTTTAATTTAAACAATTATAAGATTTAAACCGATAAAATATAGGCTTAATATAATTCAGCAAAAGTACTTCTTTTTTTTTAATCATACAATATTATGTGTGTATTTGATTTATATAATGAAATATATTTGACCAAAATACTTTTATATATTAATTTCTTGCATCCAATCCCCATAAAAGTTTATGTCGTATTGTTGAGAAAAAGTCCTGATTGTTCATCCTGACTAAATTTATTTTAAAAGTTTCTTTCTTTACTATAAGTTCTGTTGTTTCTTTAAGTGAAGCCGAACGAGAATCCAAACTTACAAGATAATCTTCGTTGCGCGTTTCTACTTCTATTTTAATAATACTATTATCAGGTATAACGATAGGCCGTACAGTTAAATTGTGTGTTGAGATCGGAGTAATGATAAAATTCTCAGAATCCGGAGTTATAATTGGGCCTCCACAACTTAATGAATAGGCTGTTGAACCTGTAGGAGTAGCTATTATTAAACCATCGGCCCAATAAGTATTAAGGAATTCATCGTTTACATATACTTTTACTCTTATCATCGACAGTGGCAATTGCTTATAAACTGTCATCTCATTTAGAGCATAATTAAGTTCACCAAAAGGATTTGATGGTGTTTCTAATCTAACCAGTGTCCTCTTATCAAGTATATAATTCCCTTCGACCATTGCATTTAATGTAGGCACAATATTTTCTTTATTAATACTTGCAAGAAAACCTAACCTCCCAAGATTAATACCTAAGATAGGAACTCCTGAATCTCTTACTAAAGTTATAGTATCAAGTAAAGTGCCATCGCCTCCAAATGATAATAGAAAGTCAATGTTATTTCTTATCTGATGATGATTAGAAAATGTTTCAACTTCTTTACTAAAATGTAATAACTTGATGTACGAATTATAAAAAGGCTCGTAAATTGTCATCGAAATACCCAGTTCTTCTATTTTATCTATCAGTAATTGTACATAGTCAGTACCATTTCCATTAAGGCTCTTGCCAAACAATGCTATTTTCATCTAATTGTTTTAAGTTTAAATTGAAGTCATAAAATTAATAAATATCCCATGTTCTCCTTCTTTATTGATGGAATATTCGACTCTTATCACCATATCATAATAAGTTACAAAATCCAGACCAATACCACCACCTATTAAAAATTGATTAGTAAGTGGATTAAGCGATACATTCTCATTTGATTTTACATAGCCTGCATCAGCAAACAAATTTACATAAAAAGCATAAGGTATGGTGTTAAATTTGTCAGTCTTAACAAAATTTATCTTTTTTACTTTGGGTGGAATCAGATTATACTTGAAATTTGTTTTTAATAAACCAAAACTTTGCCCATTGATAACGTAATATTCGTAAGATCGTATATAATCTCTGCCATAACCCAAGCCATTTTCTATAAAATAAGGGCTTGCTGACGATGTCATTACAGTTAATCCTGTTGCAAAATAGAATCTTTGATCCAGTTTCCAATACTTTCTAACTGTACTTTCTACTATATAATTATTAAGGTCTTCATTATTTAAGATGCCAAGTCCGCTTTTGGTAATATTTATATCAAAATAACTCCCTGTAAGGGGGTAAGACTTATAATCGCGATAATCTCTTTTGAACTGATAGGATAATGAGATGAAATTAGTGTTTGATTTTTGATTAATAGAATAATCTTTATTGAGTTTGAGAAGCGTATCGGCAAATATATAATCGAAATAGCTTATATTAAAAGTATGCGTATTATGGATATTTCGGCGAAACGTGAAGCCAAGTGTCGAATAAATCTGCTTCTTCAGATAAATATCTTCCTGCTTAAAAAATACGATCTTATTATTTACTGACGTTAATGCAACTTCGTGATTAAGTGTAACACCAGCAGATAAATTCATACCTATAGTTTTCTTTTTATCGAGGTAAGGGATGGTATATAAAAAACCATAATTCTCATCGTAGCCCAGACTAAACAATAACTCAAGCGTTTCTTTTCTTCCCCTGAAATTATTTGTAGTAAGATCAATACCATAATTAACTCTGTTAAGCGCTTTTGTTTTCCACCATGTATTAAAATTCCTATCAGCAAGATCAAGGTTAGGAATAGGCCAGATATACCATCTTTCAATAAGTTTAATGATAATCTTTACTCCATTATCAGCATCAAGCTCAGGAGTAATTGTCACAAAGTTAAACAAGGAAGTATTCATTACATTCTCAGTGCTCTTTTTAATCCTGTCAGTTAGATATATTGTAAAGATAGTGTCGCCTTCTTTTATCTGAAGTTCTCTTAATATGATATTATCTTTTGTAATCTTATTTCCTTCAAGTATTATTTTGCTGACGATTACAAAAGTTGTATCCTTTACAACTTCATTAGTCAGCTTATCGGCAAACAAAGTAGTAAAGAAGAAAGAAAAAAGCATGATAAAAAAAGTTCTCAACAAGTCCTTAATATTAATTTAACTGTATAGCTGATTCGTAATTTGATTTATATGCTTAAGTACTTCATCAAAGCATCATATCTATCCTGTAAGTCGTCGTTCATTTCGGGTTCAGCATAAATGGCTTTAATAATATAATTGTATCGGTTAAAGGTTTGCAATAAAGGGGCAATATCATTTCTGTTGAGCTTAATGGTAACATCCATTTTGGTAGAATCGGGATGCGAGGTAATGTAGGAACTAAGAATTTTAGTGTCATTTGATTCAACTATCTGAGATATTTCTGAAAGAGAATAATCGTTTATACTTACCTCAAGAACCAAAATACCTCCGGGATTCTTGATTGAAGTTATTTCGGAGAATTCGTTAATAAGCTTTTTCATGGTTATCACACCCTGATAGTTCTCTTTATTATCAACCACCGGAAGCAAGCTAAGGTCAAGTTCGTTAAATAGTTTTACTACTTCAAACACGTGCTGATTTTCGTTAACGAATGGACGATTTAATGACAACAGGTGAGTGCCGAGGGGTTCATCAAAATGATTATTAGTAAAGATATCTTCTTCGGATATCAATCCTAAAAAATCCAGATTATTGACTATCGCAAGATGAAACACCTTGTATTCGTCCATCATCGTAAGAGCTAATGAGCCTGTATCTGATGTTTTTACCGGCAGTATCGTTTCGTCTATTAAGTCTTTTGCAAACATTGTTTCTAATTTTGAGTCAAAAGTATAAAAACTAACGCAATATTATCCCAATTGGTACAAAAAAAATTGATTAATTATCACAATTATTTAATAAATCGTTTTATATTTCTATTCATTGATTGTTTATAAGCCATTTGGAGAAATATCCAAAAGCAATTCAAATTTTATTTAACATTATTTATGTATAAATTCAGATTTAAGGGATTAGAATTATCTCGATAGCAATTATTTTTGTATCTTTGCATTTTATCTTACTCATTTTATAATAGAAACCCATGGAAAATCAATTCGTTATTGGAAACTCCTACACGATAGAAGATATAGAAAAAGAAGGTTTCAAGAAGGTTAAGCAGACTTCGGTAGTTATGTTTTGTAGAAAAGACAATGTACTGCTTGCTTTCGACATACCCAAACCCCAAGCTCCCAAGATACATAAGCTACTGGTGATTACTAATGATTAACGCTTAAAGCCTTAAGAGGCAATAGGCAATAGGCAATAGTGAAGAAGGCTTTTAGGCTATAGGTCTTTAGGAATAGATCCTGACAGGTTTCCCATCCTGTCAGATTCTGTGTTAATATCCAAATTTATTTTTGAGTTTTTAAGGCATAATGATAGGAATGTTTTTTTCAAGGGGAGAATTGATCTCCCCTTGACCATTCCAGTCAGTCAGATT
>CAIWDQ010000324.1 GCA_903911455.1 uncultured bacterium | reverse complement strand
TTCTTGAATATATTGAAATTAAAATGATATAAATAGATAATAAATGAAAATCATTTGTCAAATAAAGAAAATAATTCATTTAAATATTAAATAAAATTATATCTTTGCAGAAAAAAATTTAAAACAAATCAAAAAAAATAAAATGAGAAACGAAGATGCTATTTACACTGAAATGTTCAGAAGGCTTAAGCTTTTTGGATCTACAAACGTTTTAACATTCGTTACATATCTAAATATTACCGGATGTTTTGTCGACTTTAATGTATTGCTTGCACTTTATGAAACGCAATGCGACGAGTTGGAAATAAAGACTACAGGTACTACAAAAGACAAAACTACCACACGCGACACATTGGAATCATGCGTAATTGGGATTGCAAGGCCATTAGCCGGTTATTTTTTTGAAGCCAAGAACATGGAAATTTACGAACAGGTAAAATGTACACCTGCAATGTTAACTGCTATGCGTGAATCTGAATTAATAAGTTTTGCAACTAATTTATCAATTATATGTACAGCTAATCCACTTGCATTGCCAGCTAATAATATAACACCAGCTAAAGTAACAGCTTTAAATGACGCAAATACAGCTTTTACAAATAAAAGTCCAGAACCACAAACAAATATTAAAAACAAATCGGGTAAAATAAAAACTAAAAATGCTACACGTAGTAAAATAATTAGCCTTATACGTAATAGGATGACCAATGCAATGTATGGTTTAACAGGTGTACATGATACATTGTTAGCTGATTACTTAAATATTATTAAACTTATACATACAGGTATCCGACACGCTAAATCGGGTGAAGCTACTGTTGTTAAAACATTACAACTTATTTCATCAACTACCAACGCTGTAGTAATGGAAGGAATGATAAATATCGCCGAATTGGCTATGACTCTTAAATGTAAAAAGGATGGTTCGTTTGCTAAAGAAGTTTTCCCTGTAAAAACGTTAGCTATTAGTGCTTTCGCATTTGGCTACGAGCTTTACAATGCACCGCACGTATTTTCTGACGTTGATTACGAAGTCATCACAATAATGATGGTTCCTTTAAGCTAAGGGGATTTTGGGGGATTGGCGATTTTGTGAATTGGCGAATTGGTGTTTTGGCGATTTAAGAAATTGATAATAGGAAGCTCTCTCATTTGGTTGGGGGAGCTTTTTTGTTTTTTAATCCTGTTAAGGATTTAATATCGGTAGAAATAAATTAAAAAATGATAAGGGAGTTCCGTAGGAACGTGATTATATATCGTTCCTACGGAACTTTAATTTTATATGGGTATATGTTTTCTACCGATATATATCCTCTACGAGGAAAATTATTTAATCATAATTAAAAATTAATTTCATTATTAATAATATTTGTAGTATCTTTGCTGTCATGAAACGTAAATTATATTTCATATTATCCATTTTTTTTATTTTTGCATTTAGTAATACAAATGCTCAGTATCCTAATCTTGTTTATAATGGGGATTTTGAAATTCATTCTTATATTCCTACACAGTTTGGAAACCTCAATGCAGCTACTGGTTGGATTAATCCTAGTAATATATATTCTCAGATTAATTATTATGCACATCCAGATTATTATTATGGAGCAAATGTTGCAAATATGTTTTATCAAAATCTAATTGGTATCATTAATCCTATATCAGGGGATGGGCAAGCAGGTTTTTTAGCTTATGAATCTCTTTCACCTTTTGCTGGCCCTCCATATTATGATCTAAGAGAATATTTAGAAACTCAACTTAATAATTCGTTAGTTTTAGGAAAAAAATATATAGTTTCATTTTATCTTACAAATGGGAAAGATTCCCTATTTACTATGGGTTGTAATAATATTGCAGTTAATTTCTCAACATATCCTCTTCATCAGATTACTAGAGAAGTTATTACAGTTACACCTCAAATAAAAATTAATAATATTGTATTTTATTATAATTTTTGGCAATATTTTAGGTTTAAATATATTGCAGATAGTTTGTACAATTACTTTACTTTAGGTAACTTCAATAGTAATATACAAACACAAATCACAACTTATTATACAAATAACGCTCAAGATTTGGAATCTTATGTATCAAATTGCAATAGTTGCTATAATAACGGAGCTTATTATTATATTGATAAAGTAGAATTAATTCCAGCTTTAGAGATAATAGGAGCTAGTAATATTTGTAGAGGAAACTCAGTTAGATTAAGTCTTAATTATTATGACAGTATTGCGCAATGGAAAAATATATCAAATCCAGGTATTATTTTAGCAATTGATACATTTATAAATGTTACTCCTAATGTTACTACTACTTATATGGCAATAACTAGTTTTGATACTGCCTATTTTACAGTAAATGTATATAACAATCCAATAGTAAACTTAGGTAATGATACTACTCTCTGCCAAGGAGAAACTTTATTATTAAATGCAACAATTCCAAATGCAGTTTCTTATTTGTGGCAGGATTATTCTAACAATCCAACATATACAGTATCACAAGCAGGAACTTATTATGTAAAAGTAATGACTGCATACTGTACTTCAAGAGATACAATACATGTTTCATATAAGCCTTTACCAATAGTTAATCTTGGAAATGATACAACCCTTTGCTATGGGCAAACTATAACATTAAATGCTTCACAGCCCAATGCCACATATCAATGGCAAGATAACTCTACTAATTCTACTTTTATAGTTGCTCCACCATATAATCCTTTTACTTTTTTTGTAAAAGCAACAGTTAATAATTGTTCAGGTTACGACACGATTACCATTAGTTATATTCCAGCAGCAATTACTAACTTTGGTAAAGACACAATTATTTGTAATGGTGATAGTATATTACTAGATGTTAGCAATCCAAATGCAACTTATGTATGGCAGGATATCACAACTAACCCAACATTTAATGCAAATCAATCAGGAATCTACTCAGTTATCATAACAATGGATGGATGTATATTTAAAGATACAATACAAGTTGTAATAAGTCCTCCAATAACTGTCAACTTAGGTTCAGATACAACTGTTTGTATTGGAAGTATCGTTACATTAGATCCAAGAAATTTAAATACTACTTATCAATGGCAGGATGGTTCATCAGGTTCAACATATACTGTTAACCAAGCGGGAGCTTATTGGGTAAAAGTAACAGATAATAATAAATGTTCTGCAAGTGATACTATATATATATACTATATAGATTGTGATACATCTAATATTATAATTCCAAATGTATTTACACCTAATGGAGATGGTTATAACGATTACTTTGTAATAAAACAAACAGATTACAAAACAATAGAAGTCCAAGTATATGATAGATGGGGAATAAAAGTATTTGAGGATAATAATTACCAAAATACTTGGGATGGTAAGTATAAAGGAAATCCTTTATCAGATGGAACTTACTTTTACATTATCAAATCAAAAGGCATCTATAATAATAAAGTAGGAAATTATCACGGGAGTTTAACGATATTGAGATAGAACATCTATGCTTTTTAAATTGACTGAAAAACACAGTATTTACTATTAAAAAAGATTCATATCATAAAAATATCAAAATAATCAACATTATTTTGTTGATAAATTTTGTAAATCCAAAATATAATTATAATTTTGCACTCCCATTTTTAAAATGGGTGCGTTAACAAAAAGAAACATTTAACAAAACAAATGGATACATTAAGTTATAAGACAATATCAGCTAATAAAGCAACCGTTAATAAAGAATGGTTAATTATAGATGCTGAGAATGAAGTTTTGGGGCGATTAGCTTCAGACGTTGCAAATTTATTAAGAGGTAAGTACAAAACAAACTTTACTCCTCACGTTGATTGCGGTGATAACATAGTTATCATTAATGCTGAAAAAATCAGATTGACAGGCAAGAAAATGACAGATAAAGTTTATGTACGTCATACAGGTTATCCGGGAGGACAACGTTTTACAACTCCAAAGGAACTTTTGGCTTATAAGCCAATTGCTGTAATAGAAAAAGCAGTAAAAGGTATGCTTCCAAAAAACAGATTAGGAAGTGCTCTTTTCAGAAATTTATACGTTTATGCCGGCACCGAACATAAACAAGAAGCTCAGTCTCCAAAACCTTACAAAATAAACTCAACAAAGTAAAATGGAAGTAATAAACACAATAGGTAGAAGAAAATGTGCAGTTGCACGTATCTATATGAAACCTGGAACTGGTGTGATCACTTGTAACAACAGAGAATATAAAGAATATTTCAACACAGGTACATTACAATATGTAGTTACTCAGCCTTTCGAAATATTAAAAATTCAAGGTACATTTGATATTAAAGCTAACCTTGATGGTGGTGGAATTACCGGACAAGCTGAAGCACTTCGTTTAGCAATTTCTCGTGCTTTATGTGAGATTAACGCTGAGAACCGTCCTCCATTAAAAGCTTTAGGGCTAATGAAAAGAGATCCTCGTATGGTTGAACGTAAGAAACCAGGGCAAAAGAAAGCTCGTAAGAAATTCCAATTCAGTAAACGTTAATCCTTTTATTGGAATAGTTTAGTATCTAAATCATCAAGACTTCCTAATAAGGAACTACTTGATGATTGTTTTTAACGGAAAGTAAACAAATAAAAATAATGACAAAAGTAAATTTCGATCAATTACTAGATGCAGGTGTTCATTTTGGACATTTGAAAAGAAAATGGAACCCTAAAATGGCTCCTTATATCTTTATGGAACGTAATGGTATCCATATTTTAGATTTACATAAAACTATTGCTAAAATAGATGAAGCTGCTGCAGCAATGAAACAAATTGCTAAATCAGGTAGAAAGATTCTTTTTGTGGCAACAAAAAAACAAGCAAAAGAAATAGTTGCTGAAAAAGTAAAGACAGTAGGTATGCCATACGTAACCGAACGTTGGCCTGGTGGAATGTTAACCAATTTTGCTACTATCAGAAAAGCAGTTAAAAAAATGTCGACTCTAGATAGAATGATGACAGATAAAAACTATACTGACATCTCTAAAAGAGAAAAATTACAAATGTCTCGTGAAAAAGCTAAATTAGAAAAGAATTTAGGTAGTATCGCAGATTTAAGTCGTTTGCCATCTGCTTTATTTATAGTTGATATTAATAAAGAACATATTGCTGTTGCTGAAGCTAGAAGATTAAACATTCCTACTTTTGCAATGGTAGATACAAATACAAATCCTGAATTAGTTGACTTCCCAATCCCTTCAAATGATGATGCTTCAAAATCAATATCTGTTATTGTAGGTGCAATGGTTGCTGCAATTGAAGAAGGTTTGAACGAAAGAAAATTTGATAAAGATAAGAAAGCTCAAGAAGATGAAGATGCAGCTACAGAAGCTAAATTGAATTCTCAAACTTTAGAAGCTTTCGAAGACCTTGACGAAGATGAAGAAGCTGCTGCTAAAAGAAAATTAGCAAAGAAAATGAAAGACGAAGAAGAACAAGCTGAAGCTGCTAAAAGACCACGTAGACCTGTGCTTAATAAACCAGCTACAATAAAGAAAACTAATCACTAAAAAATAAAATAAAGTAAAATGGCTAACATAACTGCTAGTGAAGTTAACAAACTAAGACAAATGACAGGTGCAGGCATGATGGATTGCAAAAATGCACTTGTTGAAAATGATGGAGACTTTGATAAAGCAATTGATTTTCTAAGAAAAAAAGGTCAGAAACTTGCAAACAAACGTGCTGACAGAGATGCTAACGAAGGTGTTGTTATTGCAAAAGTTGATGCTGATCAGAAATTTGCTGCTATTATCATGATTAATTGCGAAACCGACTTCGTTGCTAAAAACGAAGATTTCGTAAATATATGTAAATCTATTTTAGATTTAGCTGTCGCTAATAAACCTAAATCAGAAGACGAGTTAAAGAATATTCAATTAAATGGTCTTTCAGTTGCTGATACTTTAATAGAGCAAGTTGGTAAAATTGGTGAAAAGATTGAGTTAGCTCACTATCAATTTATCGATGCTCCTTATGTTATTGCTTACAATCATCATGGCAATCGCCTTGCAACTATTGTAGGTTTCAACAAAGATGCTAATGCAGATGTTGCAAAAGATGTAGCTATGCAAGTTGCTTCAATGGCTCCTGTAGCTATTAACAAAGCAACTGTTGCTCCTGAAATGATTGAAAAAGAACTTGAAATATATAGAGATCTTATTCGTCAGGAAGGCAAACCAGAAAGTATGGTTGAACAGATTGCTCAAGGTAAATTAAATAAATTCTTTAAAGAAAGTACTCTTTTAAGTCAGGAATATATTAAAGATACCAAGAAAACAGTAGAACAATTTTTACAGGAAAACGATAAGGATTTAACCGTTACTTCTTTCAAAAGATTAATGTTAGGTGCTTAATAAGTAATATCCTAAAATATTATAATAAAAAAGGCTGTCTCCAAAAGAGACAGCCTTTTTTTATGTCTTAGTATGGATCAAGAAATATTGTTGAGGATAAGAAAATATTTCTTTACTTTGCAATAAAAATGTATGCAAATTAAAGAAGGAATAAATTTAGTCAATTTTATATTACCTACGGGTGTTTTAGAATATTTTACTATTACTAAAATTGATCAGGCAGAAGAACAACTGAATATATATTTAGATGAAAACAATGTAATTCCACAAGAATATATAAATGACAAAGTAATCTCAAAAGGGTTTTACGAAGAATCAAGAATACAGGATTTTCCAATCCGAGGTAAAGCTGTTTATCTTTATGTAAGACGAAGACGTTGGCTCAATGAAAGTATAGGAGAATATATCTGTAGAGATTGGACTTTGGTAGCAAATGGAACGCGAATGACACAAGAATTTGCGTCTTTTAAAAAAGTTATATCTAGATTCCAAGCCGGTAAGCTGTAAAAGTGTTGGAGATTACTTTTGTGTAAATGGAAAACTTCTGGAAGAA
>CAIWDQ010000323.1 GCA_903911455.1 uncultured bacterium | reverse complement strand
TTTTGCTTCAAGTTTAGGAGCAGAAGATCAGGTTTTAACAGATATGATCGTTAAAATCGATAAATCAACAAAAATATTTACACTAGATACCGGTAGATTATTTCAGGAAACATATAATCTTATTGAAAAAACAAATAATCATTTTGATATTAAATTAGATGTTTATTTCCCAGAAGCTTCAATTGTTCAGTCAATGGTTAAAGAAAAAGGGATTAATTTGTTTTTTGAAAGTATTGAGAATCGTAAACTATGTTGTCATGTTAGAAAAATAGAACCTTTAAAACGTGCTTTTAAAGATTTAGAAGTTTGGATATGTGGCTTAAGAAGAGAGCAATCTGTTACCAGAAAAGAGGTAGCACTTGTTGAATGGGATGAAGATAATAAGTTATTGAAATTAAATCCGCTAATAAATTGGACCAATGATATGGTTTGGAGTTATATTCGCAAAAAAAATGTGCCTTATAATAAACTACATGACCGAAATTATCCAAGTATAGGTTGCCTTCCCTGCACTCGTGCAATTATGCCAAGCGAAGATATTCGTGATGGAAGATGGTGGTGGGAAAATCCCGAAAACCGTGAATGTGGGCTACATGTAAAACAAAATAAATAGTTTTAAAGAATAATTATCTAATTATTTCTTCAAATCTTTTAGTTGCTTTTCTAATTCGTCAATTTTCTTAACAAGCTTTGATAAGTTGCGGAAATGAACGTAAACTTTCCTGTATTCATTTATATTAAAGGCAGGAGAACCCATTATTATCTCTCCATCTTTGACATTAGATGTAATACCCGACTGTGCAGCAATTTTTACGTTATCGCCTATGCTTAAATGACCTACAATACCAACTTGTCCGGCAATCATACAGTTTTTACCAATTTTAGTTGAGCCGGCAATACCTGTTTGAGAAACAATAACAGTATTTTCGCCTATAACACAATTATGTGCAATCTGAATCTGATTATCCAACTTAACTCCTTTTTTTATCAAAGTAGAACCTAAAGTTGCGCGATCAATTGTGGTATTTGCTCCAACTTCAACATTATCTTCAATGATAACATTACCAATTTGAGCAACTTTGTTGTAATTATTGTCAGTCTGTTGAGCAAATCCAAACCCATCAGCACCAATAATAACACCCGAATGCAAGATGCAATTATTGCCAATAACTGTATCAGAATAAATTTTAACACCTGAATATAAGGTAGTATTCTCGCCAATAGTAGTATTATCACCAATATAAACGTGGGGATAAATCTTAACATTATTACCTAGCACAACATTCTCGCCAATACATGCAAACTCACCAATATAAGTGTTCTCACCTAGCTTAACTGTTTCGTTTATGAAAGCTAACTCTGAAATACCTGTTTTATTAAGTTTAACCTGATTATAGAATTCTAATAATTTAGCAAAAGCGCCATAAGCATCATCCACTCTGATCAATGTGGTTGAAATAGATTGCTCAGGAACAAAATCTTTATTTACTATAATTGCTGTGGCTTCAGTAGAATATAAATATTGTTTATATAAAGGATTAGCAAGAAAAGATAAACTTCCCTCAGAACCTTCTTCAATTTTAGAAAGTTTCCATACATTAGCTTCAGGATTTCCTTCAACTGTACCGTTCAGTATTTCTGCTATTTGTCTTATTGTAAATTTCATTTAAATAGTTTGAATATATTTTGCAAAGTAACAACAAATGTTAATATAATTGTTTGTTTTTATAAATTAATT
>CAIWDQ010000322.1 GCA_903911455.1 uncultured bacterium | reverse complement strand
TGCCTTGTTAGACAGCCTCCACCCCTTGAAGATAAAAGATAAAATATAAAATTATTAACTTATTTTGAATAAGCAATTACCAATATGCAAATTCCGTGCCAAAGTGTTATACTGTTCATTATATGTAGATTAATATTATAACTAAGATTTGTAAAATACTTATTATATTGTATCATATTGACACAACATTGTATTTATAACTTCATTAATTATTAATTTACAGGACATATATACTAATCTTAATATTTGCGTTAAAATGACACAGTGCTTTATTATATTACTTAATTGCTCTTTTTATAAATTGATGTAAAGTTTATTTTTTAAAAATTTATTTGTTTTTCTTTAAAATTAAACCATTTTTCTTGCATCTATCCACAAAGTAAACTCTTCGTCGGTAACTAAACCTAATGCTATTGCTGATTCACGCAAAGTGAGATTTTCGTGATGTGCTTTCTTAGCAATTTTTGCAGCATTATCATAACCTATGTGTGTATTTAATGCTGTAACCAACATCAATGAATTCTCAAGGTTTTTATTAATGCTTACCATATTTGGTTCGATACCTATGGCGCAGTTATCATTAAATGATACGCATGCATCGCCTAACAGACGTGCGGCCATCAATAAATTAAATATCATTACAGGTTTGAATACATGTAACTGGAAATGGCCGTGGGTGCCTGCAACTGATATAGCTGCATCGTTTCCGATAACCTGACAACAAACCATTGACAAAGCTTCGTTTTGAGTTGGATTAACTTTACCCGGCATGATAGAAGATCCCGGTTCATTTTCGGGTAAATGAAGTTCACCGATTCCACATCTAGGGCCAGAAGCTAATAAACGTGTGTCGTTAGCTATTTTAATTAAACTTATTGCCAAAGTTTTTAAACCACCCGAAGTTTCAACTACAGCATCGTGAGCTGCTAATGATTCAAATTTATTTGGAGCAGTTATAAATGGATAGCCTGTAATTTCTGCTATTTTCTTTGCAACTAACACATCATAGCCTTTAGGAGTGTTTAATCCGGTGCCCACTGCTGTGCCGCCCAATGCAAGTTCCGACATATGATCCATTGTATTGCGGACTGCTTTCATTCCGTGGTCTAATTGTGAAACATAAGCCGAAAATTCCTGACCCAATGTCAGCGGGGTTGCATCCATTAAGTGGGTGCGTCCGGTTTTTACTATATCTTTAAATGATTCTGATTTTATAGCTAAAGTGCCTCTTAATTTTTCAACTCCCGGCAAAGTGATTTCCATAATCATCTTATAAGCAGCAATACTCATTGCGGTTGGGAAGGTGTCGTTTGAGGATTGTGATTTATTTACATCATCATTTGGATGGATAACTGTTTTTCCTTCTCCAAGTACACCACCGTTCAAAACGTGGGCTCTGTTGGCGATAACTTCGTTGAGGTTCATGTTGCTTTGAGTTCCCGAGCCTGTTTGCCATATTACTAATGGGAACTGGTCGTTTAGTTTGCCTTCCATTATTTCGTCGCAAACTTTACCTATTAAATCGCATTTTTCTTTAGGTAGTACACCAAGTTCAAAGTTTGCTAAAGCCGCAGCTTTCTTAAGTACTGCGAATGCCCAGATAATTTCGACAGGCATTGATGCTGGTTCGCCGATTTTAAAATTATCTACTGATCTTTGTGTTTGCGCGCCCCAATATTTGTCGGCTGGCACTTCTACCGGACCCATTGTGTCCTTTTCGATTCTTGTTTTCATAGAATAAATATTTGTTATTATTATTTAGTTTTTATTGTTAAGAAATTTTCAATGCTTTCAACTGTATCGCCCCAAACTGCCCCATGTTCCCTTTCTATCAAAGGACGTTTCATCAGCGATGGATTTTCTGCAATTATCTTTATCCATTCATCATCAGTAAAATTCTTACCTTTATATTCTTTTTTATAAAGCTCTTCCTGTGTTCTTACCAGCTCATGTGGCTTAATATGAAGCTTAACCAAAAGTTTTTTCAAGTCATCATACTTTAAAGGATCTTTTAAATATTCAACAACATCTACATTTAATTTCTTCTCGTTTAGGTATTGCAGACCCGTCCTCGACTTACTGCAACGTGGGTTGTGATAGATTTTTAGCATATAAATAAATAAATTAAAAAATTTTCGGTAAATTTAGTAAAAATAACAATACCTTTGATGCAAATTTAATTTAAAAAAAATGGCTTGGATATTTCTATTAATTGCAGGTGTTTTCGAAACCGGTTGGGCTATCGGATTAAAGTATGCTGATGGCTTTAAAAACCTGTTAGCTACATCATGGACAGTAATTGCGATGGCATTAAGTTTATATTTTCTATCATTATCATTAAAAACCATCCCCATAGGCACCGCTTATGCAGTATGGACGGGCATAGGAGCCCTGGGCGCCTTTGTATTAGGAATTCTATTATTTAAAGAACCCGTGGATTTCTGGCGTATCTTTTTTATAAGTTTATTAATAATATCTTTGGCAGGATTAAAATCAACATCCGGCGTATAATAATAATAGTATGGGTACAAATAAAACTTACATAACTTATTATCAATCGCCCATAAGCTGGATTGAAATCTGTGGTACCGAAGAGCATATTACATCCGTTCTTTTTGTGGAAACCGAGGGGGAAAGCACTACACATATACCTCATATACTTATAGAATGTGTGAAACAACTGGACGAATATTTTACAAAAGGGCGCAAAACTTTTGATTTATCCTTAAAACAAGAAGGAACTCCATTTCAGCAGATGGTATGGACGAAACTGCAGGATGTGCCTTATGGCAAAACAATTTCGTATCGTACAATTGCCAAATGGTGTGGCAATATAGGTTATGCACATGCCACCGGAAGGGCAAATGCCGCCAATAAAATCAATATTATTATTCCCTGCCACAGAGTTATTGGCTCTGATAGTAAACTTAAGGGCTACAGAGGCGGTATTATAATTAAGGATTATTTATTAAATCTGGAGAAAGAAAATTCGCCCTCCCAGCAAAGATTATTTTAAACGCCTCAAAAAAATCATCCTCACCATAAAATTATAATTCTAAGTTTTATTATAAGTCTTTTTTTCTTTATTTTTATGATGTTTATTTTTATGATGTTCATAATATGGTGATTAAAAACTATATTATGAAAAAGAAAGAGCTTCTGGGAAATCCCCACAAACGAATTTAATTTTAAAAGTGCTTCTGGGGAATCCCCACAAACGATTTTGATTTCAATTTCTCTTCTGGGGAATCCCCACAAACGAATTTAATTTCAATTTCCCTTCTGGGAAATTCCCACAAACGATTTTAATTTCAATTTCCCTTGTGGGAAATCCCCAGAAATGGTTTTTTAAATAATATCGCCAATTAAGAAATGCCAACTAAGCATTGTTCTTAGTTTTTTACTTTTTATTTTTACTCAAAAGAAAATCACAAAAATTAAAATTGCTGGGATGAAATTAATGTATAACTTTGCTTTACTTAAAAGAAAAATCATGAGAAATAAACATATTTA
>CAIWDQ010000321.1 GCA_903911455.1 uncultured bacterium | reverse complement strand
TGACTTCAAAATTCCAAAAATTAGCTTCTTTATCTTATCCAACTTTTATTTAACTAAATTATTTATATATTAAAATCACTTTTTAATCCACTATATTAATTTTAATTATTAGAACTCCCGTTATAACAGTTTAAAAAACTTTCAGTACTTTTGCCACTAATTTAAAATACTGCTATGGCTAAATTCAAATTCAATAAAAAGAGAATCTTTAATATTATTAAGAAGATCATTATATGGTTTTTTATTTCTACAATAGCAGTAACTATTATTTATAGATTTGTAGCTCCACCTGTTACCCCTTTAATGATAGTAAGATGTGCCGGACAAATCTTCTCGGGCGATAAAGTTAAATTATCAAAAGATTGGGTTAAGATAGAAGACATTTCTCCAAATTTAATCAATGCAGTAGTAGCGTCCGAAGATAACAACTTTAGATCGCATTGGGGCTTTGATTTTGAAGCCATCAAGAAAGCAGAAGAACTTAATAAGAAAGGAGGCAAGCTAAGAGGTGCAAGTACAATATCGCAACAAACTGCTAAAAATGTTTTCCTCTGGCCCGACAGAACTTATATCCGCAAAGGTTTTGAAGTTTATTTTACTGTTATGATTGAACTTACGTGGAGCAAAAAACGCATTATGGAAGTTTACCTTAACGTGATAGAAATGGGAGAAGGAATTTATGGTGCCGAGAAAGCTGCTCAGACATACTTTCATAAATCAGCTAAGAATTTAAACAAACGCGAAGCCGCTGCTATAGCTGCCATACTTCCCAATCCCCGTAAGTGGCATCCCGACAAACCTTCTGCATATATCCAACATAAAACACAGAAGATTATGGAAGCAATGGACAGGCTCGGACCTGTAAGCTTTAAATAAATATTGTTTCTACATCTTACCCTAAAGCTTTCTTATAAGCTTTCAAACATCTTTCGGTAGCAAAACGATGCTCTACAATAGGTTTATAATCTATTGAATCTATTTCTTCAACCCACTTTTTAACATATATCTTTTCTGGATCAAATTTAGATAATTGAATTGTCGGATTAAATATCCTGAAATAAGGAGCAGCATCACATCCGGTTCCCGCAGCCCATTGCCAGTTCCCATTATTAGAAGCTAATTCATAATCCAATAGCTTTTCAGCAAAATAAGCTTCACCCCATCTCCAGTCAATTAATAAATGTTTGCACAAAAAACTTGCCGTCACCATCCTTACTCTATTATGCATAAAACCAGTCGCATTTAGCTCGCGCATACCTGCATCAACCAATGGATAACCCGTCTTACCTTTACACCATAATTCAAATTCAGCTTCATTATTTCGCCACTCAATGTTATTATATTTAGTTTTAAAAGAACTGTTTTCAACATAAGGGAAATGATATAATATTTGCATGAAAAATTCTCGCCAAATAAGTTCGCTCAACCATGTATCATTATTTTCAAATGCTATTTTAACAATCTTCCTGATGCTAACAGTCCCAAATCTAAGATGCAAACCAATTTTAGTTGTTTCCATAGCAGGGAAATCTCTTGTTTCATCATAATTCCTGATAACTTTAATATCATCAATAATTGCAGGAAAGAAGTCCCCTACTCTTTCATTAAAACCAATCTCTTTAAGCTCAGGGAACTTCAAATTATCAACATCAATAAAGTTATAATTAATATCATTAGGATGATTATTCTCAATATAATTTTCTTTAAACTTATCAATCCATCGTTTTTTATAAGGAGTAAAAACTGTATAAGGACTACTGTCAAGTTTTAAAATATTATCTCGCTCAAATATAACATGATCTTTATAACTCTTGAAATGTATCCCTTGATTAATGAGAAACAACTCAACATATTTATCACGTTTTATAGCATAAGGCTCGTAATCATTATTTGTATAAACTGAATCAATAGTATATTGAGTAATTAATTTACCGAATACTTCTGTAGGAGTACCTTTTAAAACTACTAATCCAGAATGATACTTATTAATAAGTTCAGTGTTTATCTTTTTTAATTGTTGATAAATAAAAGTAACTCTGGCATCATTTTTATCCGAAAGTTTATCAATTATATTAGTATCAAAGATAAAAACAGGAATAACTCTCATCCCTGAATTTAATGCTTTACTTAATGCAACATTATCTTCAAGCCTTAAATCTCTCCTAAACCAATGTATTACATATTTTGTAGAATCAGTGTTGTCAATAAATTTATTCATACTGTTAATAACAAACTTCAATAAAATTTGATTAATAAAAGGAATAAGAGTAGTTTTGCAAAAAATTTGACATTAATCTTTAAAATCACAAGAAGTGGATATATTTGAGAAAATTAAAACTAACTTCGGCCCTCTAGGCCAGTATGCTAAGATGGCACACGGATATTATATGTTTCCAAAGTTAGAAGGCGAGATATCTAACAAAATGAACTTTCGTGGCAAAGAACGTCTTGTATGGAGCTTGAACAACTATTTAGGATTGGCTAATATGCCTGAAGTTCGTGAAGCAGATGCACAAGCTGCAAAGGATTGGGGATTAGCTGCTCCGATGGGTGCTCGTATGATGTCGGGACAAACTAACTATCATGAACAATTAGAAAGAGAACTTGCCGCATTTGAATCAAAAGAAGCTGCTTATCTTTTAAATTTCGGGTACCAGGGAATGGTTTCCATTATTGATAGTTTAGTAGATCGCAATGATGTTATAGTTTATGATAGTGAAGCTCATGCTTGCATTATTGATGGAATGAGATTACATATAGGCAAACGATTTGTTTATCCTCATAATAACATGAAAAGCTTGGGTAAACAACTAGAAAGAGCCACTAAAATGGTTGAACAAACAGGTGGTGGCATTCTTGTTATTACCGAAGGAGTATTCGGTATGTCGGGTGATACAGGTAATCTTAAAGAAATAGTTGAATACAAAAAGAAATTTAATTTCCGTCTATTAGTTGATGATGCTCATGGTTTTGGAACAATGGGAGCAACAGGTGCCGGAACAGGAGAACATTACGGTGTTCAAAACGAAATTGATCTTTACTTTGGAACTTTTGCCAAATCAATGGCTTCAATAGGTGCTTTTGTTGCTGGCGAAGAAGAAATAATAAAGTATCTGATGTATAATATGCGTTCGCAGATCTATGCTAAATCTCTTCCGATGCCATTAGTACTTGGTGCTCTTAAACGTTTGGATATTATCAGAAAACAACCTGAATTAAGAGTGAAATTATGGACTATAGTAAAAGCATTACAAAACGGATTAAAAGAAAGAGGATTTAATATTGGTGTTACTCAATCACCTGTTACTCCTGTTGTACTTTCAGGAAGTGTAGATGAAGCTACTCAGCTTACTTACGATCTTCGTAAGAACTTTAATATCTTTTGTTCTATCGTTACTTATCCTGTTATCCCTAAAGGAATTATTATCCTGCGTTTAATTCCAACAGCTGTTCATACATTAGAAAACGTTGAATACACTTTAAATGCTTTCTCAACTATTAAACATAAACTAGATAACGGTGTATATGTAAAGGCAGGCTTTATGAATGCTCCTGTTTCTTAATAAAAAAAATAATATCATTAATCATATAATTAAAGTGCCATTGTTTATGATGTTAAAATCATTTTAAACAATGACTGTTTTTATTAAAAAAAATGCTGTATCACCTTTCGGGATACAGCATATTAATTACAAACACCTAAAATAATATCTATTATTGTCTTTGTGGACGTGGTAACAATACTTTGCGTGAAAGTTTAAGTTTACCAGTCTTTTTATCTAATTCAACTAATTTCACCTGAATCTGATCACCAACTTTAAGAGCATCTTCAACTCTTTCAAGACGTGTCCAGTCAATTTCAGAAATATGTAATAAGCCATCTTTACCTGGAATAATTTCTACAAAAGCACCAAAAGGTTGTATGCTTTTAACTACACCATCGTAAACCTGGCCAACTTCAGGAACAGCTGTTATATTCTTTATTTTTTGTAGAACAAGATCAATAGAATTTCTATCAGCTGAAGCTATATCAATAATACCAAACTCTCCTTCTTCTGTAATAGAAATTGTAGTTCCTGTTTCGCGCTGCATCTCCTGAATAACTTTACCACCTGTACCAATAACTGCACCTATAAATTCTTTAGGAATACTTATCTGTACAATACGAGGAACGAATGGTTTATAATCTTCACGAGGTTCGGTAATAGCTTTAGCCATCTCTCCAAGTATATGAGCCCTACCCTCTTTTGCCTGAGCTAATGCTTCAGCTAAAATCTGGTAAGATAATCCATCAACCTTTATATCCATCTGGCAAGCAGTAATACCATCTTTAGTTCCGGTAACTTTAAAATCCATATCACCTAAATGATCTTCATCACCTAAGATATCAGATAAAACTGCATACTTTCCTGTTTTTGAATCAGAAATCAAACCCATTGCAATACCAGAAACTGGCTTAGGAATTTTAACACCTGCATCCATTAACGCAAGAGTTCCAGCACAAACAGTAGCCATTGATGACGAACCGTTTGATTCTAAAATATCAGAAACGATACGTATAGTATAAGGATTAGCTTCTCCTTGAGGAATAACAAATTTTAAAGCTCTCATAGCTAAGTTACCATGACCAATCTCTCTTCTTCCGGTACCTCTGTTCATTCTAACTTCACCAGTTGAGAATGGAGGGAAATTATAATGTAGAATGAAATCGTTTGTGCCTTCAAAAATAACACCATCAATCATTTGTTCATTCAATTTAGTACCTAAAGTAACAGTAGTCAAAGATTGAGTTTCACCTCTTGTAAATAATGCTGATCCGTGAGCAGAAGGTAAATAATCAGTTTCGCACCAGATAGGGCGAATTTCGTTCAGTTTACGACCATCAAGACGTATTCTTTCATTTAAAACTACATTTCTTACGGCTTCTTTATGAATATCGTGGAAATAATGTTTGATTAAAAAAGCTTTTTCTGCTTTTTCTTCATCACTCATTGGTTCTACAAAAGCTTCGAGTACCTTTTCAAAACTTTCTTTACGCTCGTTTTTATTAGCAATACCTTTCTTTGCGATTGCATACAATTCATCATAAACAGCAGCCCTCATAGTTTCTTTAAACTCAAGGTCATTTTTTTCGTGACAATATACTCTTTTAACAGTTGAACCTACCATTTCGGCAAGTTCTAACTGAGCTTTACATTGAATTTTAATAGCATCATGAGCTATTTTTAAAGCTTCGATCATTGAGTCTTCGGTTACTTCTTTAAGTTCACCTTCAACCATCATGATATTATCAATTGTAGCAGCTATCATAAGATCAATATCTGCAGAAGGAATATCTTCTAAAGGAGGATTAACGATATACGTGCCATTAATTCTAGCTACACGAACTTCAGAAATAGGACCATTAAATGGGATATCAGAAACAGCAAGTGCAGACGATGCAGCTAAGGCTGCTAATACATCAGGAGCAGTATTTCTATCTCCTGAAATAAGTGTAATTATTACCTGAACTTCTGCATGAAAATCATCTGGAAACAAAGGTCTCAAAGCTCTGTCTACTAATCTTGAAATTAAGATTTCATATTCTGAAGGACGAGCTTCTCTTTTAAAAAAACCACCTGGAAATCTTCCAACGGATGCGTATTTCTCCTGATAATCTACAGATAAAGGCATGAAGTCAACATTCTCAGCGGCTTCTTGTTTTGCACATACTGTAGCAAGTACCATGGTGTTTCCCATTCTTACTAAAGCAGAACCATCAGCCTGACGGGCTAATTTTCCGGTTTCAATAGTTATTGTTCTACCATCGCTAAGTTCTATAACTTTTGTTATCGCTTGCATAATATTTCTTTTTTACTTTTTTTAAATACAAAAAAAGGCAATTATAAGTCTAATTGCCTTTCTGTTTTTTTTAATTCTATTATTAAAATTATTTTCTTAAGTTAAGCTTCTTTACGATAGCTCTGTATCTTTCAATATCTTCATGTTTCAGATAAGAAAGTAATTTACGTCTTCTACCAACCATTCTAACTAAAGAGCGTTCTGTTGGTTTATCTTTTCTGTTCACCTTTAAGTGCTCAGTTAGATGTTTAATTCTGAATGTAAATAAAGCAACCTGTGATTCTGTTGATCCACTATCGAATTCAGATTTTCCGTATTCTTTAAAAATGTCTTGTTTTGTTCCTGTTGTTAATTGCATACCTAAGAATTTATGTCTTTGTCCTAAAATGAGTTTGCAAAATTAATAAAATTTTTGAAACTATCAGTGTATTTGTTGAATATTTTTTAATTACTTCACTATTTTTTTTATTACAAACTAAAAACACATCAATTACAGCTATTTATAAACGATAAGAAGAAACAAATATTTATTTATTATGTTTACAAAGATAATTTAATTTACTTTGCAATCCGAAATTAAGGAATTCTTTATTGAATTTAATAACACTTTAATAGAAATACTATGAATATAATCGTAACTGGAGCTGGAAAAGGTATAGGTTTTGAAACCGTAAAAGCCTTTTGTAAAGAACCAAATAATAATATTATTGCAATTTCAAGGAATATTGATAATTTAAAAATGGTTAACATCACAGGAAATAATACTTTTTTATTTCCTG
>CAIWDQ010000320.1 GCA_903911455.1 uncultured bacterium | reverse complement strand
CCGGGTATACCTGCAATAGTTAAACAAGCAATTAAAAATGTAATATGTGTTATAGGCATGTATTTTCTTAATCCACCCATTTCATTCATTACATTACTATGAACAGCATGAATAATAGAACCAGCGCCTAAGAATAATAATGCCTTGAACATTGCATGTGTAAACAAATGGAACATTGAAGCCATATATCCTAAACCTTCATGTCCACCATATTTAGAAACCCCAAGACCAACCATCATATAACCGATTTGCGACATGGTTGAATATGCAAGTACTCTCTTAATATCAAATTGAGTACAGGCAATTATTGCAGCAAATAAGGAAGAGAAACTACCCACATAAGCTACAACTAATAAACCATCTGGTGCTGATATTGCATAAACAGGGAATAAACGTGCTACTAAATAAACACCTGCAACAACCATGGTAGCAGCATGAATTAAAGCTGAAACCGGGGTTGGACCTTCCATAGCATCAGGTAACCAAATATGTAATGGGAACATAGCAGATTTACCTGCACCACCCATAAACACAAATATCAATGACCATGTCATTACTGATAGTCCTAAGAAAGAAGCACCTGCTCCGGTAGCTATCGCTGCTCCATGAACATCAGTAAGCGTTTTGAAATCAAATGTACCAGTGTTGAATGATAATATTAATATCCCTATTAAGAAACCAAGATCAGCAAAACGGGTTACAATAAATGCTTTTTTAGATGCAGCTACAGCTGATGGTTTCTGATAATAAAATCCGATTAAAAGGAATGAAGATACACCAACCAATTCCCAGAAAATATACATCTGGAAAATATTAGTTGCTAACACTAGTCCAAGCATTGAGAAACTGAATAAAGATAAAAACGCATAAAAACGTTGAAATCCTTTTTCACCTTTCATATATCCAAGACTGTATATATGTACCATGAAAGATACTGTTGTAACTACAACAAGCATCATTACTGATATTGGATCAATAAATACACCCATATCAATGTGCAGCTTATCACTGAAGTTTAACCAAACAGTATTAAATGCAATTATTTTCTGATATACTCCATCAACTTTACCTACCTGAAAGAAATAGGTGAAAGCTGTTAGATAAGAAAGAACGCATGCTGTACCAAGTCCTATTGTTCCAATAAGTCCTGATATAATTGGTTTCATTTTAAATCCTACTAAACCTACAAATAGAAAAACAAAGAAAGGAATAAGTGGGATTAAGATCGTATAGCCGAAGTTCGTCATATTATTTCTTTTTTAATAATTGAATTAATATTTCATTTGATCTGTCTTATCGACATCAATAGACTGATAGTTCCTGTATATATTAATAATAATTGCTATTGCAACCGCTGCTTCAGAAGCTGCAACTGCTATAATAAATATTGAAAAGAACTGTCCTTCTAATAAATTTGGATATAAATAGCGATTAAATGCCACAAAGTTAATATTAACTGCATTCAGCATCAATTCAACTGACATCAGCATAGTAATAAGGTTTCTTCTGGTAATAAAACCATATACTCCTGCAAAAAACATTACAGTTGCTGTAATCAAAAAATACTCTATAGGTATTCCTGTTTGCATATCTTATTTAGTTTTAATTTTTTTAGCAACAACTATAGCTGCGATCATAGCAGCTAATAACAAAATACTGATAACTTCAAATGGTAGTGCATAACCATTATCACCATAGCTCATCAAATCTGTTCCGATAGTAGTCATGTCTACCGACCTTGGAACTGAATTGTTGTTCTGAAAAGTATAACTTAAAATAGTAGTAATTACTAATACAGTCCCTGCTACAACAGCTATACCTGCATATACTTTCTTTAATAAAGCAGGAGATTCAAATTTCTCACCTATATGGCTTGTAAGTAATATTGAGAAAATAATCAATACTACAATACCACCGGCATATAAGGTAAGTTGAACAGCTGCCAGAAATTGGTAATTCAACATGAAATATAAAGCGGATGTTGCAACAAGTACAAACAATAAGAATGTAGCCGCTCTTAGTATTTTTCTGCTCGTTACAGTCAATACCGAGAATACGATAATCATTAACGAGAATAATATAAACATTATTTGGTTTCCTGTCATTTCGAAATTCCTTTCTGATTAATTATTATTGAGCAGTTTGTTTACTTTTTAATGAAGATCCAGGATGATTTAAAGTCTTTGTAAGTTTTTCCTTATCAAAAACTGCATGTTCAAATTCATTTGAGAATTCTATTGCATCCTGTGGACAAACTTTTACACATAAACCACAGAATGTACACATCCCTAGTTTATATATATATGTATCCAGTTCTTTCTTTTTCTTGCCATCTTCGGTTTCAGTTTGTTTACTGATAACTTCAATAGTACCGTTAGGGCAATTAATTTCACAAATACTACAAGCTGTGCATTTATGTTGGTTGTTCTCATCATGTGGCATCACTAATTCGCCTTTAAAACGATCAAGCATTACCAATGTCTTCCTGTTTTCGGGATACTGTTGGGTAACTATCTCTTTTGGGTGAACGAAATAGTAACCTGTTACCATCATTCCCGTGAGTAGAGTTTTAATCCCCCCGAATAAATCTTTTAAATATTTAATGATTGAATTCATATAAAACGATTAACAGATATTATTATTCATTAAAATTATAAATGCCATCCCATAAGTACTACCAAAGCCATCAATACTATATTGAATAAATTGATAGGTAATAAGAATTTCCATTCAAGTTTCAATAACTGGTCAATACGTAAACGTGGAAAAGTCCATTTGAACCACATCATTAAGAAGATAACAACCATAGTTTTTCCCATATACCAGAAGAATGGTGGTATAAAGTCCATAACATGGTTAAATGATGTCAATCCAGGGATATGAAATGGCATCCACCCTCCCCAGAATAATGTTGCAGCCATTGATGCTACTATAAACATATTCATGTATTCAGCTAAGAAGAAAAATGCAAATTTAATACCGGAATATTCAGTATGGAAACCTGCTGTTAATTCTGATTCTGCTTCAGCAAGGTCAAAAGGTCCACGATTAGTTTCAGCTGTACTTGCAATTAAGAAGATAACAAATGCTATAAAAGCAGGTATATGTCCTGAAAAGATAAACCAGCAGTTACGTTGTTGTTCAACTATAGTTGAAAGCTGCATACTTCCTGAAAGAATAACGATAGTAACTAAAGATAGTCCGATTGATAACTCATAACTTACTATCTGAGCACCACTTCTCATAGCTCCAATCAAAGAGTATTTGTTATTACTCGACCATCCTGCTAAAAGTATTCCAATAACACCTAAAGAGGAAACAGCCATTACATATAGAACCCCAATGTTAAAATCTATTGCATGTAAACCTAATCCGAAAGGAATAGCTGCTATTGCCATAAATGAGGCGATGATAACAATAAAAGGTGCTAAGTTAAAGAGGAATTTATCTGCATTTTTAATATAGATTAATTCCTTCATTAATAATTTGATGAAATCCGCAATTGTCTGGAAGATACCATATGGTCCTACCCTGTTTGGTCCAACTCTGTTCTGTATAAAACCGCAAATCTTTCTTTCGGCATATACTAAGAATAAACCAACAATTGCATAGAACAATAGAAAAACCAAACCGATAATTGTCATCTCAACAATCAATGCCCAGAATGGTGACAAGTTTTGTACCAGGGCTTCATGAATTGATTGATTAAACGCTGTTAAATCGTAAATACTAAATGCCATATACGTTGTTTTAGTTTATTGTTTCAACAATATTGTTAACTAATATAAGTTTCCTAATTAACGGTCAATATCAGGAATAACTAAATCCAATGAACCGCCTACAGCTACTAAGTCAGCAATTTTAAATCCTGCTGCCATTCTGTTAAGTGCTGATAAATTACTGAAGTTAGGTGAGCGTAATTTTACTCTTACCGGATATTTTTCTCCTGAGCTTATTACGTAAACACCAAATTCTCCTCTACATGCTTCTACTCTTTGGTAATATTCTCCTTCAGGTAATTTGATTATAGGTTTCATTTTAACTGCATAATCACCTTCAGGGATATTATCAACCAATTGTTCTAATATCTTTAATGATTCCCACATTTCAGCGATACGTACCTTGTAACGTGCAAGTGAATCTCCTTCAGTAAATAAAATCTCTTCGAACTGTACTTTATCATAAGCACTATAAGGATGATGTTTTCTTACATCGCAAGCAAAGCCTGAACCTCTTCCACTTGGTCCTGTTACTCCCCAGGATATTACATCTTCTTTACTTATTGGGCCTATACCTTTAGTTCTTTCCTGCATGATAACATTACCTGTAAGTAATTCGTCATATTCAGGAAGTTTTTTACGGAAGTAAGGAATAAATTCTTTAATTCTTTTCTGAAAATTAGGATGAATATCATTCATTAAACCACCAGGGCAATTATAACTTTGTAGTAAACGTCCACCGGTAGTTTCTTCAAATATATCTAATATTTTTTCACGATCGCGGAGACCGTAGAAGTAGGTTGTAAGAGCACCCATATCCATACCGAAAGCACACCACCATAATTCGTGAGATGCTAAACGTGATAACTCAGATATTATGGTACGAATATACTTTACTCTTTCAGGTACTTCTATCTGAAGTGCATCTTCTACCAATAAACAAACAGCTTCGTTGTTGATGTGTGCTGAAAGGTAATCTAATCTATCGGTTAGATGTATTATTTGTTGATATGTCAACTTTTCGCACATCTTTTCGATACCACGATGTATATATCCACAATGTGGTTCTATGTTTGCAACAGTTTCTCCCTTTAATGAAATAAGTAACCTCAATACTCCATGTGTTGATGGATGCTGAGGTCCCATATTTAATAAATATTCTTCCTGTTCTATATCATGTTGTACTATTTCTTCTGTCATAGTCTAGTTCCTTTCTATAATATTTACTTCATCAACATAATCTTTGCGTAATGGATATCCTACCCAATCTTCTTCATCCAGAAACATTCTTCTCATATCAGGATGATTTTTAAATGTGATTCCAAACATATCAAAGATTTCTCTTTCGTTGAAGTTTGCAGTTTCCCATATGTCACACACAGTATCTAAAACAGGATTCTCTCTGTTGGTTGTTGATACTTTTAATAATAAATGATGTCTCAGATCAGTTGATTCTAAGAAGTAAGATACTCCCAATGCTTCTTTAACGTCAGTTCCACTCTGGCAAAACAGATAATCGAAATGAAGTTCCGGATTTCCTTTAAGTGCAGCTGCTGTTTCGTGCAATTTATCAGGTTCAACGGTCAATGTAACATATTGAGTTGTTTCTGATATTACTGCACCCGGGAATACTTGTAGTAATTTTTCTTTTAATTGCTCGTTCGTCATACTCTATAATAATATTGATGAATGATACTATGTATATAATTACTTAATTTCTGTATCAGCAAAAGTATCAGGTTGCTTTCTTGGGTTCCTGATAGTCTCGGTTTGAATCTTACGTTGCAATTGCATTACTCCATATAACAATGCCTCAGGGCGTGGAGGACAACCGGGGATGTAAACATCCACAGGTATAATTTTATCAACTCCTTTGATTACATGGTATGAATTATAATAAAAAGGACCTCCTGAAATAGCGCACGCACCCATAGCGATTACATATTTAGGCTCTGCCATTTCATCATAAAGACGTTTTAAAACCGGTGCCATCTTATTAACGATAGTACCTGCTACTACAATTACATCCGACTGACGTGGACTTGCACGGTAAACTTCGATGCCGAATCTGGCAAAGTCGTGACGTGATGCTCCGGCTGCCATCATTTCGATACCACAACAACTTGTTGCGAACGTTAGTGGCCAGATAGAATTTGATCTACCCCAGTTAATAACTGCGTCGATTGTGGTGAATAATACATTACCACCAGTTTGTTTGAAGAGTTCAAGTGTTTCATTATCCTTGAAGTCTTCGTACTTCATTGATTTTATTCCCATATTAATGCATGTTTTTTCCAGGCATACAATAAGCCTAATCCAAGTATAAAGAAGAATATCAGAATTTCGATAAAGGCTTGTGCTTTTAGTGTGTGCATAACTACAGCCCATGGAAACAGAAATACTGTTTCAACGTCGAAAACTAAGAAAAGAATTGCAAATAGATAATAGCCTACGTTAAATTGTAGCCATGTTTTACCTATTGTTGGAATTCCACTTTCGTAAGGTTCTGATTTAACAGGGTTTGTTGATGTTGGCGGAATGAAACTGGAAAAGGTTATTGCCCCTCCAACTAATATTACTGCCACAATAAAGAAAAGTATCAAACTTTCGCTACTCATATTCAAACAAAATTAGATTATCAATTTGGAAAATTTCTTGACTGCAATATTACGAATAATTTTTATTTAAATCCAAATTATTTTTCAACGGTCTTAGTCATTGCTTTTGAGGGTATTATTTTATGTTATCAACAATTTTGCAGAATAATGTTGTTAACATTCTAACGTCATTTAGGTACTCTTTGTCTTATTTATAGAAATTTGTTTACATGATAACAAATATATTTTGGCTTTAAATTGTATATTTATTCTACACTACTTCGCAACTCTCTTCAGAGTCTTTAAATCTAACTCAAAATGATCTTCTCCATCATTTTTTACAACCCAGGCTGTTTTCTCCATTACATTATCGATAGCATAGTATTCGAATGGAACAATTACATTATTATTAATATCAATAACTCCCCACAATTTATCTTTTTTCACCGTAAGGTAATTGTCGCCACCCCACGCATCTGTGTACATAAAGGGAATAACAACCTTACCTATCCTGTCGATATATCCCCACTTACCATCCTTCTTGGCTGGGGCTACATTTAGTTTATCAGAATAACTTTCGATCATATAAAAGGTGAAAGGAACTATCGTTTCGTTCTTCATATTAACCACTCCGCAAGTATCATGTCTGCCAACAGGCCATAGTCCTTTCGAAATCTTCTTAGACCAAAAATCATACATGAAAGGAATAATAACCTTACCATTAATATCTAACACACCCACTTTTGAGGCACTCTCTTCGCCGGCAACAAGTACCATATCGTTGGGATAGTACTCCAAACGACCATATTTTAAAGCTATCACTTCCTTTCCGGTAGTATCAATCAGGCCATGTTTAAAATCATACTCACCACCGGCTCTGATCTTAACTATCGCATATCCATTCTCGAAAGAACTAATCTTATCATACTTACATTGTACAATTTCTTTGCCTTCATCATTAATAAAACCATACTTATCATTTTTATCAACAACATAATAAAGACCGCCGGGCTTGAAACCAAAATTAAAATCAACCTCTCTATATTTAGGTTTAACTATATAGTTTCCATCAGCATCAACAATGCCATACAAACCGCTTTGCTCATCTTTTTGAGCTGCATTTTGTGCTATACTATATATATGTATACTTAGCGTAAAGATAAATAGAAGGATGCTGACTTTTATTTTCATAATAATGATGTTGTTTTTTAGTATGATATTATTGATAACAGCTTTATTTACACCTTAACCCATGGCAGATCTTTTACTTCGTTCCAGGCTTTCTCTCTTCTGAAGACTGAATAGGGGTTGCTGCTAACTTCTTCTACAGTTACTTCGGGGAAAATATCTTTACCCAGTTCTTTGAGCATAAAGATGGCATTAAAACCATACTTGTGTGCACCTACAAGCTTGTATCCTCTTTGTGATAAGAGCTTTTGCATTGCCAGAAGCGAGACTGAGCGAAACTCTTCATGCTGTTTGCCATCCAGGTAATAGTAATCTTCTTTATAAGGCATCGTTACGGCTAAATTGGCAGGGACAACGTTGTGTGTTTCGCAGATTATTACTCTGGGTTTCACCGATTGTATTGCCTCCATGATGTAGTAATCATTGCCGTCGATATCAATGCTCAACAGATCTATCTCTCCTGTAAAACCATTGTCGGTTATCAGTTTATCGATATTGTCTTTGGTAATCCACGCCCTCACAAACTTAGGTGGAAAAACCGATGTGGAAGGATTTAGCTTATAATACTTTATCCCATTGGCCACCGAAACTCTGTCGCCATCAAATAGCAGCGCATCCCACCCATGGTTAATAATAAGATTAGCAGCCATGCACACTATTCCATCGCCTGCACAAATCTCAACCACACGTTTGTTTACTGTTCCTATTATTGAGAAAATATAGAGCAGGATTCCGTCTTCGTCGAACTGCGAATGTACTTTAAAACCTACATCTTTGAACTTCGGCATCTCTTGTGGTGTAAGCATTTTTTGCATTAAGCGATACTGATTCGCTATCATAGTTTGTTCTACCTGCGTATTTTGCTCGCGTTTGATGCTTGACGAAATGCTACGTACAATGCTCTTTACTATTTGTTTGAGTTTACTCATTAATGTTCCTTAAAATTTCGGTAAAATTATAATTTTTAAGAATACAAAAGGTGT
>CAIWDQ010000319.1 GCA_903911455.1 uncultured bacterium | reverse complement strand
CGTAATTTATGTTTGCCAAATAAGAATGAATAAAATTAAAAAAACATGTTTCTTTTTTTTTGATTATTTTATGTTATTGTTAAACTAATGTAGTACATTTGTATTCTTTTAGGATTTAATAAATGTATTAACCCAAGCCTTTAGGCTTGGGACTAAAATAAATACTATAATTGGGGCTTTAGCCCTGACAAAAACTATTCAATTATGTCGTATGTAAAAATATGGGTTCATGGAGTATGGGGAACAAAAAATCATTTACCAACTTTACAAAAGGAATATAGATATGATTTATTAAATCATATAAAAGAAAATGCAAGAGAAAAAGATATATATATTGATTTTATCAACGGACATAATGAGCATATACATATACTGTATTGTTTAAATGCAGAAATTACTGTTGCAAAAACAATGAATCTTATCAAAGGAGAATCATCATATTGGATCAATAAAAATAATCTTACAAAAAATAAATTTGAATGGGCTGATAAATATTTTGCAATATCAGTAAGTGAATCAATTGTAAATAAAGTAAGAGATTATATAAAAAATCAGGAAGAGCATCATAAGAAAGTAACATGGGCTGAAGAATATGATGCCTTTATTAAAAAATATGGATTTGCTAGTCAGGGCTAAAGCCCATAAGAGTATATTTTTTCACATCCCCAAGCCTAAAGGCTTGGGTTAATGCAAAAGATTTATCAAAAATAAAAATAATTCCTTTTCTAATAATTTTTGAAAATATATTTCGTTAATAGAAAAAAAAGTAATAACATTGCAAAAAATTTGATTTAAGCGAGCATGGAAAAAAAGAAAATGATTATCAGTTATAATAACCTTTCACCCGAAGCGATGGAAGCATTCAAAATTAAGTATAGTTTGGGTTATTATGATTTTATTACACGTATAACAAAGCCGAATGGCGAATATATACATGTAGTGCCTCTTGAAACTGAAGATGCAATGTATATGGTCAAGGTGGATGTAAAAATAGATACTAAAGTTACTGAAGAAGAACTGGAGAAAGAATTATTTTCATCAAATCAGTATGATATTGATAAAGGTAAGGATACTGATGAAGAAAGTGGTGATGATACACATATTGAACCAGATTCGTTGATTGATGGTGGTCATGATGAGGATTAATGTTTTTAAATAAAGATATTTAGAAAAGGCATTGATAATTTCAATGCCTTTTTTATTTATAATTTGTCAATTCAATTCAGAAATAATTTAACTTTGCAAAGAACTTTTCATTAAAGAAAAAATTAATAATTTACACAATATGAACGAAGAATTTGAAAAAATTAAATGCCTTATCATTGGTTCAGGACCGGCGGGATACACAGCAGCAATTTATGCTTCAAGAGCTGATCTGAAACCTGTTTTATATCAGGGATTACAACCGGGCGGACAATTAACTATTACAACAGAAGTAGATAACTTCCCTGGTTATCCTGAAGGTATTACAGGTCCTGAAATGATGGAACAGTTTAAAACACAAGCCGAACGATTTGGTGCAGACATCAGATGGGGTATTGTAACTAAGGTTGATTTCTCAGCTCGTCCTTACAAAGTTTGGGCTGATGATGGAAAAGCAATATTAGCTGACACAGTTATTATCGCAACTGGTGCTTCTGCAAAATGGTTAGGTTTAGAATCCGAAAAGAAGTTTAACGGACAAGGAGTAAGTGCCTGTGCAACTTGTGATGGTTTCTTCTACAGAGGAAAAGATGTAGCATTAGTTGGTGGAGGAGATACTGCTTGTGAGGAAGCTACTTACTTAGCAAAACTATGTAATAAAGTATATATGATCGTTCGCCGCGACCAGTTTAGAGCATCAAAGATAATGCAGGAGAAAGTAATAAATACTCAGAACATAGAAGTATTATGGAACCATACTACTAAAGAAATAGTAGGCGATATGTCTGGTGTTAATGGAGTTTTACTTCAGAACGTTAAAACTGGTGAAGAAAAGAAACTTGACATTCATGGGTTCTTCGTAGCTATAGGTCATGACCCAAATACTGAAATATTTAAAGGTGAAATAGCTTTAGATGAAACTAATTATATTATTACTGAACCAGGCTCAACAAAAACTAATAAAGAAGGAATATTTGCTGCCGGAGACGTACAGGATCATCATTACCGCCAGGCAATAACGGCCGCAGGAACAGGATGTATGGCAGCCATTGAAGCCGAAAGGTTTTTGTCATCTAATTAAGATAATTCCTTTTTGTTTTATTTATAAATGAAGTATCAGTCATTGCGAACAAAGTGAAGCAATCTAAAAAAGAGATTGCTTCGGGCAAAGCCCTCGCAATGACGCACAAAAACCCTCCTTTGATCATACTAAAGGAGGGTTTTATTTTTATTATTAGTTTCTATATTAATTTTTATTCGTAAATTAGCTGAAAAATTAAGAATCATGCATAGAAGAGCAGCAAAGTTTGCCAAGACATTGGTAATGGGAAAGATTAAAGACAATAAGCAGTTAAAACCAGCTTTAAATAAACATTGGTATAATACAATGCGTATCTGGAGAAATATCCATTATAAAGATTTCGGTATTGAAAGATTTATCAGATTATTCCTTGCTTTTAGTTTGTTTCTTTTCCCAGGTTTGTATATAAAGCATTTTAGTGGAAAGTTTGGTTTAATTCCACGGAAATTATCTGTAGAGTTATATGTAATCTTCAAGTTTTTGCTCCCCCTCCTATTCTTCAAGCTTCATTTAACATCTAATATCATAATAGTTTATATCACTATTTATTTTACGATTGAAACCGTATTATATCTCGGAAGCATGATTTATCTGAGTGATATTATGGGCAATCCTATTACCTATCGCCGATCTTTAACTATGCTTTTTATTAATTATGTAGAAATTGGTTTGGGCTATTCTGTTGTTTATTTTTATTGCAATGCAACTATTCCCGGCTTCTTCAATGTGAAGTTACAATCGGCTTTGCAGGCTATTTATTTTAGTTTTACTACTTCAGCTACAATGGGATTTGGTGATATTCATCCTGTAACAAATTTATGCAGGTTTTTAGTATTGTCACAGGTTATGTTGTTCTTTATATTCGTTGGTTTATTTCTTAATTTCTATTCTTCTAAAGTACATGAGGTATCATATTTTAATGAAGGTCATAATACTGAAGATAAAGAGAAAAAAGACTAATTTGTTAATAAAATTCAATTTAATTAAACCATTATTATACTTAGCTATCTTATATCCACTTTTTTCTTTAATTTTGTAAACTAATTTTAATGAATGCGGATGAAGCTTACAACAGCTATTTTATTTATTATATTATTCACAATTAAGCTTTCCTTCGCAGGAAATGAAGTACCGATTCCTAAAGATACTTCATCCTATCCAACTCAAAATACATTTAATCATCAGTTTTTTGATAAATGGTATCTGCATTATAATGTTGAGCAGTTTATTGATAATTATTACAGCTTTTCTATACAGCAATTAGAAACTACGGGCGATTATTCGCAACCTAACAACTATACTTTCTCTATTCTTGGAGAAAGTTATAAATGGAATAAGTATTATTATGATGATTTCAGGATGAACGATATGTTCTTTCCCGGAGCTTCGTTACATAAGCCTTATTTATTTAATGTTGATATGGATTTTGATATTGAAAAGGCTTCATTAAATTTTATACCTGCATTTGATAATAAAAAGTCGGTATATTTACAATATAACAATGGAAACATGGGTGATAGGATAAATGATGCTGACGACATTATTAATGCTCTGGCCGGACATGGTTCGCCTTATCAAAGGTTGTTATATCCTATTAATTACAGAAGACGTGTACAGGGGAATGGCTTATTTTATTTCCACAACATACTTAAAACTGAAAAAGGAGATTTATATCAAAATATATACCTGAATATTGGCGAACGTATGCTTACAAATCTTACTTATAAAGGTATTGCTAATTACTATCCAGAAAATTATCTACAGTTTAATATTAATGGAAATTTACCTGTTCTTTTTAAGAAATTATTTGATCAGAATAGCTATTTAATATCTTATAACGAAAGAGATCAAATGTTCAATGAGTATGCTTATTCAATGAATGAAACTGCTAAGCTTAAGGAGCTCAACTTATCTCTATATGGAAAAAAGAAGAATGAATATACTACCGGTTTCAATTTTTCGTATAAAAACATACAACATAATGTGCCTGACTTCTCAAGGAATATAATGGATGTAGATGGTATGAGTTTTGATCCCTGGTATGTAGATGGTAACGTTCTTGAACTGGCATTTAGTCATAAACAAAAGAAAAAGCTGGACGATCATTTTTCTTTTGATGTTAATCTGTATGACGGGCTTATGTATTTTAATCCTCTTCAACAAAATTCATTTAATACAACTTATTCTCAAACGAGTGACACTAATTATCAATCTTTGTATTACACTCAATGGCAGAGTACTGCATTTTGGAGTGCGTTGCTTGATAATTCAGGCGGTATAAGTTATTATCATACTTCAGATAATAAAAAAGTTAATTTTAAAGCATATATTGGTGCTACCTTAGATGGCTTTATGGTTACTTCTAAATCTTTTGTAAAACCTTCGTATGAAGCTTCCATTGATCTTAATATTCACTTATTTCCTATGCTTGATGTAGCATTTAACATCGGTAAGAAACAATTGCCTTTTGATGCAGAATATATCAAGTTCTTTTCAAATAATTATATGAGCGGCCAGACTTATTCGTGGCATGATTTGAATAATGATAAGCAGTTTCAGGCTAACGAAAAAGGAGTTCTGTTTACGACTACAGGTGGACAATACCATGAGATGTCTTCACGATTAAGGCAGCCTTACGAAGTCTATTTTGACACTCATTTTGATATTAAGATTGATAAAAGAAATGTGTTCATTATAAGCGGACAATACCGTCAGTTTTTTGATTTATGGCTGATGGAATATACAAAACCGGCTTCTCAGCTAGGATATTATAAGTCGGTTGACATTAATATATATGATATGTATCCGGCTCAATATGATCAGATATATTTCCTTAACAATGGGCAGGTAAACTACAAAGCAATGAACGATTACCCCAGATATCTAAAGGCAGGTGGTGGTAATTTTGACTGGCTGACAAAGAATCCTTTCTATGCAGGGTTTACATTAGATTATCAGTATCGTGGCGAAAAGTTATTCATAGATGCTTCGTTTACTACATTTAAGGTTATAGGGTTTGCGGCTATGGGCAATGGTGTGCTGGCAAATAGTCCGGGTGTGCTTTCGGAATCAATGGCGAATCCAAATTCTTATCTCAACAGGCTCGGAAGGTTTGATACTGACAGGTCTTATATAGGTCGTCTGCTTATTTCGTATATTATTAGCAAACGCTTGACTATGGCCTTCCAATTTAAATATAAAGATGGCGAGCCGATGAGTATCTTCAATACAAACACTGATATTACGTCAAGTGGAGGAGATTATACGAAGCAAGTGGCTATCTGGAACTCAAATTTTAAGGGTGATAATCTATTTACGGGTGTGAGTGGCAACCGAACTGATTGTTTTTATAATTTTGAGTTGCGCACCAAGTACACATTTTTCATCAACAAGAAACCTCTGGATTTAAACTTCACTGTTTACAATATACTTGATTTAGGCTTTCAATCTTCAGAGTTAACTTTTCCGCCGTTCATACATAATGGAAATCGTTATGCTGATGATATACAGATTCCCCGTGGCTTCATGTTGTCGGCTTCCTATAAATTTTAGTTTATGAAATTGTGTTTTGATATGAATAAGAAATATATTTATTGTTTTTTTCTTGCTTTTATGATACTGCTGAATAGCAGAATTATAAATGCACAGGATTTAAGAAACCAATACCCTTCAGTGTTGTCAAAAGCATATTTTGAGGTTAATATTGGCTATATTGTTTATCCTTTTTCTGATGCAAGTATGATTCCCGGCTATCATGTGGCTTCAGTTTCAACTCCTCACGAAGCTGTGCGATTAACTTTGTTTGGTTTTTATTTTAACGACTACATTTCGGCTCAGATTGATTATATGCGTCCTGTAAGATGGGTGATGTTTAAGGATGTTACGGGAGATCCGCCGGGGAGCGAACATTCTGTGTGGATGAGCTATGGAAGTCTGACTTTTAAAGGACAATATCCCGTATATAAAAGAATTTCTCTCTTTGCTGAAGCTGGTCTGGGTATTGTTACCCGTCATGGCTTTGGGGCTCCTCAACAGATAGTTACTAATATTAATTATGCAACTTATATGCTTGGCGGCGGATTTAAGTATCGTATAAACAATAAATTCGACCTCAATTTAAGCACGGTTTACTATCCTTCGAGTTCTACTGAGCGACAGCCTTATACCATGTTTCATTCTCTGGGATTTACCTATAATATGCAGCCATTATCGCCCGAAAAAGTAAATGATAAACAAAAAGACGGCTATGTGTTTCCACATCATTTATTACAGATAGGTTTTTCTTCAAATGTGTTTGATTATGGTGTTAATAATGTGTTTACCGAAGGCCCAGTACCCGTTTTCTGGTCGGGGAATGTATTTATTAAAAATGGTGTTTCAATTGCTTATCAACAGAATATCTATCATACTCGTAAGGTTTTTTCTTTAGATTGGGGAGCTAATGCATCCTTATGGCAGAGCAAAGATAACAAAGATATGTTCGGAACCTTGTCCTTGTATCCTTTGTTAAGATTTACTTTTCTTCGTACTAAATTAGCCGACATTTATTTCAATTATTCGGCTGCCGGTCCTTCATATATTTCCAAAATATATATTGATAATCAGGTTACAGGCAAGCATTTCACATTTCAGGATTTTATGGGTTTAGGGTTTTACGCCGGGGCTAAAAGGCAGTTAAATGCAGAGTTCAAGATCGTACATTATTCCAATGGCAATATTTTCCCATACAATCCCGGTCTTACGATCCCATTGACATTTAATTTTGGGTTTACGTTTTAATTATAGGCACATACTATTGAATGTAGTTTAATTAGAATTAAATGCTTTTTTAATTTTTTAAATTAATAAAAGATTTATTTAATCTACATAAGGATAAAAGTCTTTAACAATATAAATTTTAATACCTGTATCCTCTAGTACTTTAAATAAATCATTTACTAGCAAACGTGTTATTATATGCCTTTCATTTGGTATATAAATTGCAGCATATGAATATTGTTCAAAAGGAAGTTTAAGATCACTAGTGCCTCTATAAGTATTAGGGGTCATGTGAACTTCTAATATTTTTATTTCACTAAATTTTATAATTTTTGAACTATTATTCCTAGTGTTTATAATTTCAAATGAATCATGGCAAACTATTAATGTTTGGTTCCTGTTTATTATATAATACTGTATATGTAAAAATAAAACTGAACATAAATTTATTGAAAGAAAAATCCCCATAATATAAATGAATGCATTCTCAAAATTGTCAAATATTCCGACAAGCATTACAATTATAAAAAGTATTATAAAATACCAGCTATTTTTTTTAATTAAGAATAAATGATTTTTTGAAGTAATACTATATTCCATATTATAAAATTTTGGCAAATGTAAGCATATTTTCAAACATGAACACTTAATTCATTTTTATATTAACTAAATTCTTTTTATTTTGATAAAAAGAATACATTTGCAGAAATTATATTTGATTTGTATTTCAATAATTAAAACTCTTATGAAAAGTATAGTTATAATCTTCATATTTTTACTTTTTGCTAAATATCAGTTTGCACAAGATATTTATCCTCAGTTTTATGATTATGATACTATTATTTCCGAATTAAGATCTACAGGGAAGCTTTCAGATAATTATCCCTCTTTAAATTATAAAGATTTATTAAAGCTTGATAAATCATGCTATCCTTATTTATTAAAATTATATCCTGAAATAGCTAATATACCTTACTTGGATACTAATTACTTTCCAATTAAAGAGACATTTACAGGCTTTAGAAAATTTGATGTTAAAATAAATGATATTAAAGAATATTTTACAATTGACTCTATTTTTAAATATATTAATGATTCAATTGAAATTTTAGAAAAAAATTATCAGCCTAGTTATGAAAAAACTGAAGGTATATTAATTAAAGGAAAGGAAAAAGCAATATATGTATTAATTAAAGACGATCAGGTAAATACCTATTATGCTATTTTACTTAAGAATGTACTTTATATTGATTTATTAGATTCTTATGAAGAATTTCGTTCTCCAGTTGAACTAAAAGATGATAGTTTAGATAAGTAATTAATATTTTTCTTATAGATTTATCTTTTCTCAACTATCAGGGCTAAAGCCCCTTTACTTTTCAAGCTTTCTCCACCCAACCCTAAAGGGCTGGGTTAATACATAAAGAAAACATATTTTTTTGCGGTAACCCCAGCATTTATGCTGGGGTATAGATATATGTATGAGTATCGGGCTTCAGCCCTGATTAGATTTATAATATCATTTATATAATATATTCATACCTCCCTTAATTTATATCCTCTCCAAATCAACATAACAAATAGTAAGCATATTTATAGCTTTTTATATAATTTATTTTATCTAATGCTATTAAACCCAAATTACGCACTAGAAATTTGAAAGGGCAAATCAAATTCTTTAGAATAGTTCCATAAACCCGAAAACCATTCTCTCCTTTTTTTCGTTAGCGCTATTTTTAGTATTAGTTT
>CAIWDQ010000318.1 GCA_903911455.1 uncultured bacterium | reverse complement strand
TAATTTGATTTAAGATATTATTTCATTTGCTGTCACTAAGGATTTATTAATTTATATTCATAAATCCATTATTATTTTAATTTATTGTAGTAAAGTTACTGTGCCTACCTTCTCAAATACTGGGTCTATTCTATTATCAACTCTTAAATGATATACATAAACACCACCAGGAGCAAGTGTCCCTCTTATTCTTCCATCCCAACCAACTTCAGGGTTGGTAGTTTCAAAGAGTAGTTGTCCCCATTTATCCCATATTTCAAAACGATAATCACATCCTACAGTTATTTTACCAATTGGCATAAAGATTGAGTTAGTACTACTTCCTGGTAAAAATGCGTTTGGAATATATATAGAATTACAACTTCGTACATGTTGAATAATGCTACCGCTTGCATAACAAATTACACCATTAACATTACTACTAATTGTTACATTATAGGTACTTGTTATAACTGGTTGTACTGCAATTGTATGAGTCGTTTCTCCTGTACTCCAATAATAGGAGTTTCCACCGCTAGCATTAATATTTGTAATAGCGCCTCTGCAAATAGTATCATTATCTAAAGACAGAATTGGGATAGGTAATGGTGTGATGTCAACCTTCATAGAAGTGTCATTAACACAACCATTCGTATCTGTAACTTTTACAGGATAGGTTGTTAATGTATTTGGACTAACTGTGATTGTTTGTGTTGAAAGGGTTCCTCCGTTAGGTAATGTCCATAAATAATTTGATCCACCATTTGCAGTAACTGTAACTGATCCACCTGCACAAATTAAAGTGTCGTTGGATATTTGAAGTGTTGGTGGCGGATTTATTGAGACAATAGCAGTTGTTGAATCAACGCAACTATGTGTACTTGTCCCAATAACTACATAAGATGTTTGGACACTTGGAAGTACTTTATGTTGACTCCCTGTTGATCCATCATCTGTCCATAAATAAGAACTAGCACCTGAAGCGATAAGTTTAGCTGAATCTCCATTGCAAACTGATGCATTATTTACAGTTATTGGAGGATTTGGATAAACAGTAATAGTTTTTATCGAATCACCTACACAACCTAATTGAATACTATCTGATAATTTGACATTATAGGTCCCCGGAGTTGTATATATATGCGAAACATTCGTTCCCATTGATTGATTGTTGTTTGAACTTCCTGGATCACCAAAATCCCATTTCCAACTATAGATAGGAGAATTTGCACTTGATGTAGTTGTATGAGTGAAATTAACTGGCATGTTAACACATGCATTATTAAATGTAAAATTTGATTTTATTATATTAGGAATTAATAAAGTTCTTAAAGTATCGGTGCAAACATTATTTGAAAATGATGTGACTACACATGTGTATACCGCACTATCCACAGCATTCACAACAACTTTAGTCTGAGTAGTATCTCCTCCAGGAAACCATTTATATCTGAAACCATCTGGAGCTTTTAAGGTCGCAATGTTCGTTCCTTGGCAGAATTTAATGCTGATTGTTCTAGGTAAACAATAACCATAAAAATACGCATACCCAAAATGACCACTTAATTTACAATCTGCTGCTATAAATTGAATTTTAATAATTTGTCCATGATATGGTTTTAAACTTAATCCAACAGTTTGCCAATTGAACCAATTTATGTCATGCGAATAAGCGGTACATGAATTTACTGTCGTGCCTTGAGCTCCTGAGACATATACAAAACTACCACATGGATTATTTAATGGGTTTCCTGCTGCATCAAGAAGTCGTATTTGGAAATAGGGTTGTTCACTACATGAGTGACCAGAAGGATTTTCTAATACAGCTGCATAACTATATACAAATAAACCTGCAATTGTTGTATCTACAAAAATAGTATATGTTAATTGAGAAGTTTGATAATTAATTTGCCAACTGTTTAGGCGAACTACCTGATTAACTCCTGGTGGAATCTTATGCAATTGGAAATTAGTGAATGAATCTAAATTCCCATTTGGGTATGTTAGCATCGAAGGAGTTAAAATAGTATGTAACGAAGGTTGTGTTGGTGTAGATGTAGTTAAAAAACCTGTTGTTCCACAATAATTTGTTGGAAAAGGGATGATTGGAGTGCAAACTGGTATAGTTCCAGTTTCAATAGAAGTATAACATATATTTGAAGTACTAGTAATACAATAGCATCCTGTCCAGTTTGCAAAATTCAATAATGAGAAATCAGAATTAGGGCATAACTGTGCCTGAGTTTTATTTCCCGTAAAATAAAAACTTGTAATCAATAATAAGATTATAAGTCTTAGTTTATTTTTAATTAAATGCATTTCTTTTTTATTTGATAATTAAGATAATTAATACAAAAGTTATTATTATTTTAGAATATTTGATGTTATATTCTTAATGTTTATTTTATTAAATAATGCAGTATTTGGTTTATTCAAATACTTTGAAAAAATAACTAATCCTGTATTTGCATCGCGTGTTTCGCAACTTCCTTCTTTTGATTCACCTGCTTTTAAGGTTACTGTAAAATGATTGTCTTTATCATTTTCTTTGCAACCATAGCATGTTTCGTCATACCATCTCTCTTCATCCCACGAAATTTGCAAATCATTTTTAGTAGTGTTTGTTACCTTTAATATTACTTCTTCAAGATTACTCCCTGTTTCAGCAATATCACATTCTGCAAATTTATAATAAAACTCTATACCATCTTTAGAATTTAATGGTTGATAGTTTTTATTTTTCCAAGGTTCAATCTCATGTACTTTAATTGAACTGAATGAATTTACAATTAGTAAAGTCATTAATACTGTAAGGATTATTATCTTTTTCATACGATTAATGTATTTTTTTTTTTTAATCTTAATTAATAGACAAAATTAAACATAAAAAGGTTGCCTGAGACTAAAAAAAAAGTTTTTTAACAAAGAATAACGAAAAGTTTATTAAAACTTATAGTTTAATATTACATAGTGCAAAGATAATAATAATTAGACTCTTAAAAAGTAAGAATGTTAAAATTATTTTTATAATAATGAGATTCTCTTTATTTCTTTTTTTTATCACTAAATTAAAAAAATCTTTGTATCTATAAATAGCAATAAAACAGCATTATATGTTGGTGTTTTAAAATGCTTTTAATGAGTATCAGCGTATGGGAGCATCTCATCTGCTTG
>CAIWDQ010000317.1 GCA_903911455.1 uncultured bacterium | reverse complement strand
TTCTTTTGAATATTTTACTTTATGCCCTGATTATTCATGTCAAATAATACGAGCATATCCTTGGACTGATTGCTTAGGGGGCAATGGATCCTCTGATTATTTTAATACTTGTGGAACTTCTAATTATATAATTTCATATTTAGCTGTACAACATCCAAGAACTGGTAACGGTATGGCTGGAGTTTATATGTATGGGTCAGGATCTAATCATGATTATAGAGAATATATTATGGGGACACTCATAGATAGTTTGAAACATAATAAGCGATATTGTGGGGAATTTTATACTTCACTAAGTAATTTTAGTATGGGTGCTGTTGAAAATATGGGAATGTATTTTTCAGTAGATACAGTATTAGGCTCAATATTGGGACATGGGTTATATTATTTAACACCACAGATAGAAAATTATAATGGTATAATTACTGATACTGTGAATTGGGTGAAAGTTAATGGTACATTTATTGCTTCAGGAAGGGAAAAATATTTAACAATTGGAAACTTTAGTGACAATATACATACAAATTACCAAAGCATCCCTAATAATTGGGTTATGCCATATTATTTTATTGATGATATATCAGTATGTGAGTGTAGTTTTAATTTTAAACTTGGCTATGATACTACATTATGCAGCGGGAAAAGTTTAGTATTGAATCCAAACTTACAAAATGCAATCTATACATGGCAGGATAGTAGTCATACTTCAACTTATACAGTTACTCAGCCAGGCACTTATTGGTTAAGAGCTTATTTCCCTGAATATAATATTACAAGTTCTGATACAATTTATATAAGTTATTTACCATCGCCAATAGTTAATTTAGGAGATGATACAATTCTTTGTTATGGTCAATCTTTATTATTAAATGCTACAAAACAAAATTGTAATTATGTTTGGCAAGATAATACAACAAGTTCATTCTATAGTGTAACTCATCAAGGTCTGTACTGGGTAAAAGTTACTAATAATTTTAATTGTTCTTCTATAGATAGTATAAATGTAACTTACATTGGCACTCCATCAATAAATTTAATTTCTGATACTTCTTTATGTGCCGGTACTCCTGTTTCTATTTTAATTCCAAATGGTTCTTATAAAATATCATGGAATGATGGTGATACAAATAATTTACATCTATTTAATCAAGCAGGAATATATACTTTAACTTTAAGCAATCAATGTGGCATTGCAACTAAAAGCTTTAAACTTACCTATACTGATTGTACAATAGAACCTATCATACCAAATATATTTACTCCTAACGGTGATGGGCATAATGATTATTTTGTAATAAAACAAACAGAAAACAATAAAATAGAAGTTCAGATTTACGATAGATGGGGAGTAAAAGTATTTGAAGATAATAACTACCAAAATAATTGGGATGGGAAAATTAAAGGTAAAGATGTTGCAGATGGTACTTACTATTATATTATAAAAGCTACAAATTACACAAGTTGGGTTGAAAAGAATTATCATGGGAGTGTGATGATACTACGCTAAAGGCATAATTAATAATTAAGAATTAAAAATTAAGAATTAAGAATTGGGAACTAATAACTAAGAGAGGGAGAGAATTAAGAATCAAGAATTAAGAAAAAGAGACTAAAAGAATTAAGAATTAAAAATTAAGAATTCAATAAATAAAAAGCTCTTATCAGAAATGGTAAGGGCTTTTTTGAATTATATGTCACGTCCCTACAAATGATGATGCTTATATAAATAAAAAACCCTGTCCCGAGAATCAGGACAGGGTAAAAAACTAATAAAGAAATCCTAATCGAAACTTAGTCTTTAATAAGTTTAGCAGTTTTAATAGAACCGTAGTTCTGATCAGTAAGTGTTACGAAATAGATACCTTTCTTTAGATTACGAATATCCATTTCGAAGCCACCGGCAACAGAATTCAACTTAAAGTTGTTCACTTGCTTGCCATTCATATCAAATATCTGAACAATGCCATTCAAAAGATTAGATTGTAATACTTCGATATAAACAACATCAGTAGCAGGGTTAGGAATAATAGTAATAGATGCCTGATCGGAACTTATATGCTGAATATTACTACTAGCACTTGGTGAAGTTACTTGTGGAATATCAAATATATGTTCGCGATAAGAAGAACTGTTATTTAAAATTGAGATAGCAAAATTAGAATTAACATTCTTGTTAATCATAATATCGTTCAATCTTTGTAAAGTAGCAGCATCAAAAGGCTTAAAGCCGTTCGTAATAATATCAAGGTCGAGAGCTCTTAAGAACTTGTAGTTATCGTCTTCGGCAGTCTTAGGATTGAAGTTGCTAAGACTTATACCTGCATTAGTATAATCAGCTTTCTTATAGTAATAATTGTATTTAAGAATAGCCTTGTCGTTTTCGGTAAGCGTATTTAAATTAAGCATTTCGTTAAGTAAAGAAATACTTGGGTTTTCGACGCAAGCCAAAATCATATTAGCATCATCAAACTGAGTAGTCGATGTCTGTAAAGTATTACTATAATTAGGTTGAAGAAGAAATGCAGTAGCAGCAGTTCCATTTAATGCACCAATCATCCCTGCATAGTTATCACAAGTATATTTGATATTAAGGTTGCCCTGAGAAGGCATGTTATATATCTGTTGACCACAAGCAGCTGTAGAATTATAAGGACGATTGCTCACAATCTGAACCTGAGGGAACGAAATGTTGAACATTCCAAAATTATCAGCCACAACAATATTAGTATTACTATTAATATCAATTGCAGTATTATAATTACTCCACAAAGTATTTAAACCAGGATCAGCAGGAACCAATGTGCCTATATTACCACCATAACCAAAATCATTAATACCTATCTTATTATAATTATATAGATAATTGTTTCTGACTTTTGGGAAATTAGGAACAGTAAACGATCTTAAATCCATAGATGTATTGCAATCGAAGATACAATTGCTCGAAACTTCACTTAAAGTGGAAAGATCAATAGAGTACAAGCCTGTAGTAGCATTGTAATTCCTCATATTAATAGTGTTGCAAGTAATATAATTTTTAATAGTAGAGATACCATAAAAATAAATACCATTAACATCAGCATCAGTAATAGTATTATAACTAATTTGATAATTCTTAGCATTAGTAGCTATTATACCATAATGGAAACCATTAATCTTGTTGTTGACAATACTAATATTAGAAGAGAATTGAGAATAAATACCAGAATTACTGTTGAAAACATGGAAGTTGTTTGCAATCTGATTATTGTTAATCTCAACTACAGCAATGTTAGAGTTGTTAACATAAATAGAAGAAGGAGGATTAACGGCAGCAAGATTTACTTCAATAATATTGTTCTCGATAGTTGAAGGATAAACAGGAGTATTGAGATAAATAGAGTAGAATTGATCAGTAAAAGTATTTGCAGAGAACAAACCACCACTCTTAACCTGATAAATACCATAAGTTTGAGGATTGCTAGTGCCTTTAGTGTTAACAAAACCATTCTGAGAAACTTGTTGAAGCAACCTTGAAGCAATAGCATATATGCCATACGAACTACTATTGTTTACAAAACTATAGCAACCTGTGAACATAGGTAAAAATTGCTCGGTTAGAAACTGGTTTCCTGAGATTGGATGATTAAAAGTATTGTTATTTTCGATCCTAACACCATAATTACAATTAGAGAAAAGGTTATCTGAAACCACACCATCAGATTGATTCTGGAAATACAAAGCCACTTCGGCATTCTTAAAGGTACTAGTATTAATAATATTACTGAACTGTCCGTTGCCTACAAAACGTAAGCCTCTCCAGGTACCATCAATGTTACAAGGTCTGAAAACAGAATTTGTAGCACGTAAATGACCACCATTAACGAAGTCGATACCTGCACACTTGCCAAATACAACATCCATAGTGGTAATATCAAGAGTACCACCCGACATAGTAACAATCACATTGTCGGCTATATAATACTTACCGTCCCAAACAACATTGCCGGTGAGAGTAATATTAGAAGTAATCTTATGGAAGAGAGTGTCAGTCTCAGCAAAACAACAATTAAGCTTTGTATACTTAATAATAACATCATAATGCAAATTACAAGCACCCGAAGCACTAGCGATAGTGAATGAATAAGTTCCGGGAGCAAGATTTGAAACTACATAAGGAACACCAGGAGTTATAGTACCTGGTAAATTAGGAATCAAAGGTGCAGTTGTAATATAAAATGGGCCACCAACAGAAGTCGGACTCAAGTAAATAGTAAAACCACCGTCGGTTGATTGAGTACATAATGCATCGTGAGTATGAACACTGTCTAAAGCAATGAGGCAACAAGCATATTTAGCACAGAAAACGCCCATAGAGTCAGTACATCCAAAGCTATTAGTTACCACAACGGATATCTGGTGAGTGCCTGTATGAGGAAGCGGATAATTAATGTTCTGACCAGTACCAATAGGAGTGACATAATTTCCATTATCATACCATTTAATTATAGGATAAGCACTCGCATAAGTATTATTTGGAGCAATTGCATTCAAAGGCAGAGGTATATACATGTACAAGGTGTCGTTGCCGCAAAGAGACTTACATCCTAATGGGAAAAGACTTAAATCAGGTTTAGGATTAATAGTCCCTGCATTAGCAGTAGCTGAACAGCCGGTAGCTTTGTTGGTAATAGTTACAGCATAGAAACCGGGGTTAATAGCAGTAATAACAGGAGTAGTTGCGCCATTAGTCCATTGATACTTATATTTAGTAGTATTAATCAAACTAGGAGTTAGAGTAACACTAGTGCCTTGACATGCATTTAAATTAGTAACTGAAAGAACAGGAGTTTCGAAGAAAGTTACACACATAGTGTCACTGTTAATACATCCTGTAGTAACATCAGTTACAGTAACAATAAATTGATAAGTAACAGGAAGTACTAGAGGCATAGTAATATTTATAGAAGTAGCATTTGCATTAGTAGGACTAAATATAGCACCAGCAGGAATACTAATCCAGTTATAAGTATAATTAGCATCAAAAAGTGTACTCAAATTAAGTGTTGCTACACCAGAAGGTAAGGCGCACACATAATGACTGCCTATAATATGAGCTTTAGGTAAAGTGTGAATATAAATATAGATATGATTAGTAGTATTAGCACATCCCACACCATTGGTAACTGAACACCAGTATTCGCCAATTGTGTTTGCAATATAGTTAATTAGAGTAGCACCGCTAATAGGATTCCCATTCTTATACCATTGATAGGAACTCATCCCAGTACAGCCAAATAGAGTTACATTTCCTCCCGGACAGAAAATAGTATCAGAAGCACTTATAGTACAACTTGGTAAAGGATTTACAACTACCGGTTTTATAACAGACGCAGTACAACCGTATGCATCAATAATCATTAAAGAAACATTATAAGGAGGTGGACTAGCAGTAGTATAAGCATGCTGAGTAATCGCAGGACCATAATAAGTAGTAGCACCATCACCATAGTTCCATGCATAATTTAAACTAGGTAAATTAGGAATAGGAGTAAAGGTAGCAATTGAGTTTACACATAAAGGAGATGTGAAAGTAAAATTAGCAGTAGGTAATAAAACTGTTACTATTTGAGTCCATGTTGTTACACATCCACTCGAAGAAGTTACTGTAAGAGTAATAGTATAATTCCCTGAAGCATTTACTGACAAACCAGGAGTTGCTACATTAGCATTTGGTGTAAAAGTCCCAGTCCCAGGACCGGTAATAGACCATGAGTAGTTAGTAATAGTTGAAGGAGCAACAACTGATGATAAATTTAGTAAAGTGATATTACCACAAACAACATAAGTCTTAAAGAAAGCAAGTGCATCGCAAGAACCGGGATTAGGTCCTCCCCCGTTTGTTCCAACTGTACAATCGTCAATTCTTACATTAATAATATTAGAAGTTATAGAACATCCATTTAATGTTACAACAACATAATATTGATAAGTTCCAATAGCTAAAGGAGCAATACTCACATTAAGTGAAGAACTTGTAGCTAAAGGTACTGGGCTACCATTCTTATACCATTGATATGAACATCCTGCAACAATAGGTGTAGACAAAATCAAAGTCTGGCTTGCACCCTGGCAGAATATAGGTAACATATTATAAGAAGCAACTGCTGCTGGTGGGGCATTTATAGTTACAGGAAAGAAATCATTTCCTGCACAACTAGTAACTGAAAGAGTTGCAATATTAGCAGGACCATGCCATAAAATAATAACAGAGTTTCCTACCTGACTAAGGATAGTACCTTGGTATGATGGGCTTATTGTCCATTGGTATCCACCTGGAGGAGTTGAAACACCTGCAGTATATGTCCCTGTACTATTTGCACAAACTGTACTGGTTCCGGTAATTAAAGGAGGTATAAAAGGATTAACTAATATAGACTTTGGTAATGATTGACAGAAAACACCAGGAGTTATCTCTATTTCCTGATAAACTGTAAGTATCCAAGGTCCAAGACCTGTAAAATTAACAACAACCGAGTCATTATCTGCTCCCATTTGAGATGCTATGTTGCCTGTTCCTCCACTTATTGCCCATACATATTGGCTCCCTGAAACATTTGAAGTAATACTATAAATCAAATTACTTCCAGGGCAAGCATTAGCTGGTCCATTAACACTGCCAAGAATAGGTTTGGCAATTGCATTAACTTTAAATATAGCGTTTGTATTACAATAGGTTGCAGGACTTAATGGTGTTGCCGTAATTGTGTAGCTTCCGGGAGTAAATGAAACAAGTACAGTAGATGTTCCATTCCCGGAGATAATTGTTGGCCCTGAAGGTGAAATTGTCCAGTTAGCGGCACCACTTGCAAAATAGTACACAGGATTACCTTCGCAAACAGTTTGAGTGCCGTTAATAGAAAATACTGGTAAAACATTAACAAGTACTGAATCTGCACCATTACATCCTATCATAGGATTTGTATAAATGCATTTAACCCAGAAAGGACCGGGGGTATTAAAAGTGATATTTACACTTGTCGTATTTCTATCAGTTTTATTAAAAGAATATAAACCACCACTAACTGTCCATTTATAATATGTCCCGGGTAGCCATGGGAGAGAATATGATCCGGATGCTCCAACGCAAATAGTTGTAGGGCCACTTATAGGTAAGTTAGGGTATAAAACAGGAACATTTAAAGTAGTTGCACCCGGGCATGTAGAAGTCGCACAAGCCTGAAGAGTTACTGTTGTCGGTACAGTATAAACAGAATTCCACTTAATCTTTATGCAACTTGTACCTACACCTGAAATAATTGTTCCACCAGTTACACTCCAACTATAAGAACCGCATGCCATTGTTGTGCAGAAAGAAGATGTATCACCTGCACAAACAGTGCCGAAGCAACAATCGTAATTAATAACAGGCCCATCACCACTTAAAACAACAATAAATTTTGAAATGGTGTCAGTACAGCCACATGGAACAATTTGTCCATCACCCTGTGTTCCTGGTATTACTTGTCCTGAACCCATATCTTGAGCAGTTAGAAGTACTTTGTAAGTACCAGGTAATGCATAAGAATGATCAGGAGGATTAGCTAGATTAGATGAAGTGCCATCACCAAAATCCCAGTGATAAACACTACCACCTAAAGAAATATTAGTAAAATGAACTGGAGTATTCTTACAAACTGTATCTTTAGAAGTAAGGAACTTGGCTTTAGGACCATCTATTAAACAAACATCCATAGTTAATGAATCAAGGCAACTACCTCCAACACCAATATTACTCATTACAACTTTTATTGACCCGGAGCTTCCTCCTCCCCAAACTATAATTATTGGGTTGCCAGTAAAACTTAAAGGTGATCCGCCAGTAATTGTCCAGGTATAAGTGAAAGTTGGATCGTTTGGATAAACAGTATAAGTATGAGCAGTATTTTTGCATGCTGCCAGGGACTTTCCTCCAGTATTTCCTGCAGGAGAAGAACTTTGATGACAAGCCCCATCAGGAGGGCAAATATCTACAGCATCTTTAAGAATAAATTCAGGACAGCATGCCTTCGGCATTAACAGACTGTTGACACTTACAAATTCATTAATGTTATTTTTAAAATCTCTTGGGCTTGGAGATGAATAAAGTAACTTTGAAACAATATTAGTAGAAAGTTCAGTTTTTGCTTCTCCTTTAATAAATGTATTATTTGATAATAAACTTAGTCCATCATTTGATGAATAGACTTTTGAATAAATTGAGCTTGAACTTATAAATAAAAGGACAAGTAAAATAATTCTAAAAAGTAACTTAGGTTTCATATTAAAATTTATTAGTTTTCCTACTCTTGTGGCTTTTCGGATGCGCCCCGTTTTTAGGTGGTATCTGGCTCCACTATTATTTATTTAAAATCAAATATCTAATAAGAGTTGATATATGAACATTAATTGTTTTTTGTTGTTATAAAACATTCGCTAATCAATTTATAAAATATTTTGTGTCTAGTATTAATCTGTTTAAAATTAAAATACTAACTTGTGCAAAATGAATTATAGATAAATTGGATATACGAATGTTTTTGAATTATGGAACTAAATATCGATTTATATAAATTAAATTTACGATTAAGTAAATTAAGTGAGAACAGTATACTTTCTTATATAAACTGTATTAAGCAGTTGATGCCTTTCTTTAGTAAATATGATATTAATGAAATAAACAATGAATTAATTAAAAGACATATAATGTGGTTGATTGAAGAAAAAGGGATTAGTCAATCATACCAAAAACAAATTATTACTTCCATCCAAAAATACTTTGAACTAATTTTAAATAAGAGTATAGATCTTTCAGAGATTTATCCAAAGAATATTGAATTTCATTTACCAAACTGTATTAGGAAGTCAGAGATTAAGTCAATGATTGACTCTACAAAGAATATAAAGCATAAAGTTATCTTATGTCTTTTATATAGTGCAGGATTAAGGCTTTTCGAGTTGTTAAACCTGACTATAAAAGATATTGATACAGTAAATAATATTATTCATATTAACCATTTAAAAGATAATAGAGACAGAACGGTAATGCTGTCGCCAATTTTAGTCGATTTATTGCCTAAATATTATGATAAATATAAACCATCTCATTTTATCATCGAAGGACAAAATGGGCTAGCTTATACTGGGAAAAGTGTTCAAGAAGTTGTTAAATTGGCTGCAAAAAGAGCAGGCATAATAATTCCGGTAACTCCACATTGTTTACGGCATAGTTTTGCTACGCATTTACTAGAAAATGGGACAGATATACACTATGTTCAAGAATTATTAGGGCATCAGTCGATAAAAACTACCGAGAATTATACTCACACTAGCGATATTTCTAAAGAGAACATAAAAAGTCCATTAGATTTTTTATAAAATAAAAATGCCCCATCAAAATTAATTGATGGGGCATTTTCATTAAAGAATTTAGATATTAATTCTTTATGATTTTCTTTACTTCAGTAGAATTTCCATTCTCTATTTTTATGAAATATACACCAGGCGCATAACTAGAAGCTTGTACAACTGTTTTACCATTTATTGTGCTTTTATATACTTCCTGTCCAATAGAATTATAAATTGTAAAATAATTCATACCTGAATTTGTTTTTGATTCAATTGTGAATGCATCAGTTGCTGGGTTAGGATATACATTATAATTAGAAACTCCATCATTTAATCCTGGAATTATAACGCTACCATTCATTGTTTCTTTTAAATAAGTAGCTATTCTTCTGCCTACAATTGTGTAGTTCCCTCCTGGTTGTTTTTCCCAAGTAAGTGGACCACCAGTTCCGATTAATTCAGTTTGGTCTTGTACTACACCATTGAGAACTAATTTATAAGCACATTTTGATTCTGATCCGTTTAATCCAATAGCAACACTTGCATCAGCAGAATAAACAGGAGTACAAGTAACATTAAATTTTATTAAAGGAAGATTTAATGTAGGATTGTAAATATTATTTATTGCATCATAAGAAATACTTCCATTTGATGGATTAGGTTTTTTGTAATTTGCTAATAATACAGTAGGATAAATTTTGCTTTTGCTAAATGCAACTGACATTAAATCCTGAGCAAAAGCTACAGAATTAGTTATTCTGATAGTACAAACCTTTGTCCATCCGTTTAATGTAGAAGCATCATCAGCTTTTTTAACTTTAGTCCCAATTGTTTGAAGTGCTGTTGGATTTAATTGAATAAAATTTGGTTTAGCAATTGAAGGTTTAAATAAAGCAACGTTTGGTGTTTGTTCACGGTTTGTTGTGCTAGAACCATCAGCTACAACACTGATTGATGGTTTACCACCATTTAGTACGTTCTTAAGGTTTTCCTGAAAACCGCCTTGGAATCCTTTTAAGTTAAATGTACTTACGCCATTTGCATCTTTAGCGCTTATGTATACATCAAATTGATAGTTTCTTGCATCTAATAATGTATCATTGCCGATCATTATCTGAGCAGTAGGCTTTTGGGTTTGAGCAAAAGAGCAAGAAAAGATAAATAGAGTAAATGCAAGGACTCCTCCTCTGATTAAAAATGAAATTGTTGTTTTCATACTGTTTTTGTTATGTTATTATTATTTTTTTAGCTTGTTAATGTTTTTTTTATAGCCCGCAAAGATAATACAAATTTATACTTAAAGCAAGAAAAACTTTGTTTTTTTTATTTTTTAACATAAATTTCTTTGTTTGAGTTTAGATATAATTTGTATATATGATATGTAAATACTCATAATTAAGCTTTTTGGTAAATTTAACCGATAAGTAAAAAAACAAATAGCCTTAAAAAATGTTTCAGTATTTTTTAAAAAAACATAATTTAAAATTAAAAGTACTTGTATTTTAAATATATTATTAATTATTAGATCATTAATTAACT
>CAIWDQ010000316.1 GCA_903911455.1 uncultured bacterium | reverse complement strand
TAACACCAAACGTTATGAATGCAGTTTATAAAATCAATAATTCAAATCCAATTTCACCTGAATTAATTAATAGAACTATTAATCCGGGTGATACTATCCAATATACATTTTCTACAAAAGCAAATCTTTCTGTTCAGACAACTGCAATTGATTCTACTTTTAATTTTAAGATTTGGGTTAATTTAACAGGAGATAGTATACATAATAATGATACTATTAACACAAGTTTTGTTTCAAGATACATTCCCCAAATACCAATAGTAAATGATACAATAATTAATTATGCAACTACAGCTACATTACAAGCTACCTCTCCATATACAGTAAATTGGATGCAATCGCTAAATAGTGGATCCTATCTTTTTACAGGTAATAATTATACAACTCCAATTATATATGCAAAAGATACTTTTTATGTTGAAGCAAATACAGGTTTTAGTAAAACTGTTATAGTAGGAACCGGAACAGTTCAGAATTCAACTACTTCTTATCCTACCCCTTATGGTCAATACTATAATGGATCAAAAGAACAATATTTAATACTTGCATCAGAGTTAAGTGCATTGGGTACACCTGCAGGACCAATTCAATCAATAGCTTTTGATGTTGTTACACCGATATCTACGACTTTAATGAATTATACAATAAGGATAGGAGCAACAACTCAAACATCAATGACTACTAGTTTTATTAATGGTTTAACAACTGTTTATACAAATTCATCCTATAATGTAATATCAGGGTTAAATTATTACAATTTTTCAACTCCTTTTATTTGGGATGGAGTTAGTAATTTAGTTATTGAAGCATGTTTTGATAATTATCCGAATGGTTTTACTACAAATGCTGTTGTTAATCAAACTACGACCACTTTTACTTCTACAATAAATTATCATTCTGATGGAGGTAGTGTTTGCCCGAATACAACTGGAACTACTTATAATCAAAGACCTAATATTAAGATTATTGTTGCTAAACTTGGTTGCCCTAGCCCTAGAAAACCTGTAATTGTTAGTATTGGACCACTTCCTCCTGTTGATGCAGGGTTATTAGCAGTAACAAGTCCTAGTGGTACTGTTCCTGCTGGTACTAGCCAGCCAATTGTTGTTAAGTTAAAAAACTATGGTTCTGGTAACATTACATCTGCTAATATAATTTATAAGATAAATGGTGTTCTTCAAACACCAGTTTATAGCTGGTCAGGTAATATTGCACATGATTCAATTAAATCAGTTACAATTGCAAATCACACTTTTAATGGAGGATTATATACAATTCAAGCTTGGGTAAGCAATCCAAATGGTGTTTCAGGTACTATTGCATCTAATGATACAGCAATAACTACATTTACTTCTTGTCTTAATGGGACATACACAATTGGTGATACTACCAGTGGCTTGGTACATGATTTCCCAACATTTAATTCAGCAGTTAGTACTTTAATTGCTTCAGGGATTTGTGGTAATGTAATCTTTAATGTTGATACAGGTACTTATAACGAACAAGTTGCTATCCCTTTAATAAGTGGTGTCTCAAGTTCAAGTACAATTACATTTAAAGCTGCAAATAATGTAAATACCTCAGCTAAATTGCAATTTAATGCTACAAGTACAACCTCAAGTTATACTTTGCAATTAAACGGTGCAAATTATATAATCTTTAAAAACTTAACATTAAGATCTGCTGGTGTTAATTATGGGCATGTTATTGAATTAGTAAATGGCTCTAATAATAATACTTTTGATAATAATATTATTGATGCATCTGTAAACAATAGTACTTACTTTTGTGGTATTTATTCAAATGGAATTAACAATAATAATAACAAGATTACAAATAATCAGATTAAAAAAGGGTATTATTCAATTTATTTAAATGCTACATCAGCTAATCATTCTACTAATAACTTAATAATAAATAATAACCTAAATGGGTTCTATTATTATGGGATTTACTCATATTATAATGATTCAATTAGTATACTTAATAATACTATTACCGGTGATTCAACATCAGGGTATATTTATGGAATTTATGCTTATTATAATAACAATATTCTTGGTGTTTCAAAGAATAAAATTGATGTTCGACTCCCATATACTTACGCTTATGGATCATGCTACGGGATTTACAATTACTATTGCAGTGGTTTGGGTACTAACTATAATCTTACATCTAATAATTTTATTTTAGTTTCAGGAGGTGCGAGTACTTCTACCAGTTATGGTATTTATTCTAATGTTTCTATTTCTCAAAAATATTATTATAATACTATTAAAATAAACTCACCTTCAGCTTATGCTTTTTATCTTTCAGGAGGAAATAGTGACTATATAATTAATAATAACTTTATAAATAGTGGTGGAGGTTATTCGTTTTATACTAATACCCCAGCTTCAATATCAAATTGTGATTATAATAATTATTATACATTAGACACTAATTTTGTTTATTGGAATGTAAATACATCAAACCTAAATTCTTTGGTAACTACAAGTGGTATGAATCAACATTCAATTACTGCTAATCCTCAGTTTATTTCTCCTGCTGATTTACACTTACTTTCAACTTTGCTAAGTGGATTAGGGACTCCTTTGACTGAAGTGACTGATGACATTGATGGACAGACTAGAAGTACAACTTCTCCTACTATTGGAGCTGATGAAGTGCCAATGATTCCAAAAGATGCAGGTGTTACATTTATTTCTACTCCAAATGCAATTGAAACAGAAGGGAATTCAATACCAATAAAGGTTGCTATCAGAAATTTTGGTACAGATACTATTCATAGTATGAGTATCAAATATAAAGTAAATAATGGAACAGCAATTAACTTTAATTATGTTGGATCTTTACCTAAATTAGGTATAGATACTGTAGTCTTACCAAATATGATTGTTCCTGCAGGGAATGCAAGCATTTGTGCTTATACTGCTTTAACTGGAGATACTAACTATTTTAATGATCAGTATTGCAAGAATTTCTTTGGCACTCCTTTATTTGATGCTCAACTTGTAACTGCTATTCCACCTTCTGGTGGTTGTAATCTTACAACTGATACAATCAAAGTAAAGATTAAAAATTTAGGGATAAATACTATTAATGGGAATATCTCTGTAAGTTATAAAATAGTTGGTGGGTCAAATGTTGTTACCCAAAATGTAACTTCTATTTTAAATACAGGAGATTCGTTGACTTTAAAATTTTCAACACCTATTAATCTGGTAGTAACAACCAAAGATTCAACTTACTTAATTAAAACATGGGTAACTTTATTAAATGACCATATTAAATATAATGATACAGCTTATGCTAGTGTTCAATCTTTACACACACCTCCACAACCAACTGTTACAAATGTCACTATCCCATATGGAACTCCAGTAACATTAAATGCAAATTCTGCTACTAATGATCCGATTTATTGGTATGTACAACCAACAGGAGGGAGTCAAATAAATCTTGGCCCAACGTATTCTTCACCTATTTTATATTCGACTACTTCATATTATCTTGAGTCTAAAACTGGATACTCTACAGATGCAGTAATTGGTAATGGAGTTGTTCAAAATACCACTAATAACTATCCAACACCTTATGGATTATGGTTTACAGGTTCTAGAGAGCAGTATTTAATATTAGCTTCAGAATTAATTACTCAAGGGTATCAAGCTGGTCAAATTCAATCTTGTGGTTTTAATGTTATTACACCTACTGGAGCTGCTACTTCAGGTGCTCATTTAAAGAATTATACTATTAAAATTGGGTCAACTACTCAATCTGCATTAACAACTACTTATATTAATGGTTTAACTCAGGTTTATTATAATACTATGTATACTGACTTTGTTGGATGGAACTTACATCAATTTACAACCCCATTTGTTTGGGATGGTGTTAGCAATATTGTTATTGAGGTATGTCATGACAATTATGTTTCTGGTGCTGATTATGGTACAAATGCTGTTGTTAATCAAACAACTACACCATTTGTTTCTTGTGCCTATAATTATGCAGATGCTCCTTCTCAATGTTCGGCTATTCCTACATCCACCTCTACTCAAAGGCCAAATATTCGATTAATTTCTAATGTTGCAGGCTGTCTTAGTACTCCAAGAGTTCCTCTTACTGTTACTGTGAGTCCTCAATCATCTAAAGATATTGGAGTGACAAGTATTATAGCACCTACAACAGGTGTTAATCTTACGAATCATGAAACTGTTCAGGTATTTATAACTAACTTTGGTTATAGCCCTGCTTTTAATTTTAATGTTAAGTTTAAAGTAGGTAACGGTGCAGTAATAAGTGAAACTGTTACTGATACTATTTTACCAAATGCTGTTAAAGTTTATACTTTCCAGCATACTGCTGATTTAAGTATAGTAACCGATACATTTAAAATTAAAGCATTTACTAATATGACTGCTGATGCCACTCCTTTAAATGATACAACAACTGTTACTGTTATCAACAATCCTCCGGTTTATTGTACATCATCTGCTTTATATACATATGATGAAGATATCGGAAATGTAACTTTTGCTGGTATAAATAATGGCAATCCAATACCAGGGTATAATAATCCTGCCGCAGTTAATCTTTATACTGATTATACTAATATAACTCCTGCTCAGGTTACTGTGGGTGTAAGTTATCCTATTTCGATTCATATGATATATCAATATTCTGCTGTAGGTGGTACATGTAAAGTTTATATTGATTTTAACAGAAATGGAACCTGGGAAGCTAATGAGCAAGCTTTTAGTGCTACTTATTCTGATACTACGGCTATAACAGGAACGATTACTATTCCAATTAATGCTAGCCCGGGACTTACAAGAATGAGGGTTGTGGCTGATGAATATAATGTTGCTCCAGCTTGTGGAACTTATTCTTATGGTGAAACGGAAGATTATACCATCAATATTATTCCTCCTATTCCACATGATGCTGGTATTGTTTCAATTGTTAAACCTGGTAAATATTTAACTTACAGTCAAAGTAATTCGCAGCAGGCAAGATTAGTTATTAGGAATCTAGGAACTGACACTCTAAATCAGGCTACTGTTTATTATAATCTTAATGGAAATCTAAGTACTTTTAACTGGTCGAAGACACCTGCATTGCAATCTTTTGCAGTTGATACATTTTATATCCCTAATATTACATTAAATGATGGAACTAATATCTTAAAAGCATATGTAAGAATTACTGGTGATTCTAATTATTATAATGACACTACTACTATTAAGATCTTTAAAGAACATTTAGCTCCAATTCCTTATACTGATAATTTTGAGGTTGATAAGTTCTGGTTCCCTTCTGATACTCTGGGCGGAAATACAATTACAAATATTTGGCAACAGGGAACTCCTGCTTCAAGTATTATTAATTCAGCTCATACACCTGTTAATGCCTGGAAAACTTTGTTGACTAAGAATTATCCTGTTGGGAATAAAAGTATTCTTTATTCTCCTAAATTTCATATTAGTTTAACCATGGGAGATACACTTAAGTTCTGGCATTGGAGACAATTAGGATTACAAACTTACGGCTTGGTTGAATATACAGATTTCAACGGAAACTGGAAGCCACTTGGAACTGTCAGCGATCCTAATGCTACAAATTGGTTTAATAGTGCCGGTGGATGGACCGGAACAGGTACTGGTTGGGAAAAGTCAACTTATAAGATTTCTGTTTTACCTGATCTTGGTAATTACACTCAATTTAGGTTTACTTTTGATGGATCTGCTACACTTCCTTCTGATACAACTCATAATGGTTGGGCTATTGATGATTTCTCAATTTCATTGATGCAATATCCTCTCGATGCAGGTATTTTAACTATAAATACGCCTGTTAGTTCTTCAGTAGTTGGCGATTCAATTGCTCCATCTGTTACAGTTAAGAACTTTGGATTAACTGCTTTGACTACATTCCCTGTAAAATATATTGTCAACAACCAACTCCCGACAACAGAAACATGGGTTGGAAGTTTAGCTGCTGGAGGCTCGGCTAGTTATACTTTTAATCATAAATTCTATGTAAATCCAGGTAATTATACTATTTGTGCTGCAACTACTTTAACTGGTGATATGTTTACTCTTAATGATTCGGTTTGTAATTATGTTACTGTTAATCCAGCAGCTAATGATGTTGGTATTATCAAGATCATTTCACCATCTGATTCAGTACCTTCAAGTAGTACTTCTCATGTTACAGTTTTACTTAAAAACTTTGGTACCACTCCTGTAACATCTGTTCCGGTATTTTATCAAAGAGGCGCTTTAACTCCTGTTAGTGCAACTTGGACTGGTGCTCCTTTGAATATTGGTGATACAGTTTCGTATACTTTTGCTACTACATTTACAGTGCCTATCGGAAATTCGTTCAACTTATGTGCTTGGACTGCTTTAGCTAATGATGCATATCCTCCAAACAATAAGTTGTGCAAATCGTCTACTATCCTGGGAATTGAAGATATCTTTAATGAAAATGATTTATGGTTAGGACAAAACAGACCTAATCCTTCTAACGATGTCACTATCATTAATTATAATCTACCTCAGGCTGGTGTTATTAATTTTAGTGTTACTGATTTGTTAGGACAAGTTATCATGACTAAACAGATTAAAGAGAATGCCGGTAAGCATCAGATTGATGTTAATGTAAGTAATCTTCCTGATGGTATATATTATTATTCTATTGAATATAAAGGCAAACGTCTTGTAAAGAAAATGATGATCAGTAAATAATCAAAGTATCTCAATAAATAGAAAAGGCTGTCTATTTTTAGATAGCCTTTTTTATTTTTTTACATAATCAATAAAATCATGTTTTATTAGTTATTTAATAGTACTTTTGTAAGGTGTAATTTAATTTAAGATGCTATGAAAATTGAAATCAAATGTGCTAATAATGGTATAAGAAAAGAGTATGAAATAGGTGTTTCTCTTAATGAAATTGCCAGTGATATGAAACCCGATCTTAAATATCCATTAATTGGAGTTATTGTAAATAACAGGCTTAAGGAATTAACGTATCAGGTATTTCATCCTAAAACAATACAATTTATTGATATTACTCACCCTATTGGGATGCGAATGTATATCCGTTCGTTAGCATTTCTATTATTCAAAGCTATTAAAGATCTTTATCCTGAAGCTGAACTTAGCATTGAACATACTGTATCTAAGTGTTGGTTTTGTGAAATAGAACATCTGCCAACTGAGTTGAACGAAGCAGTAATTGGCAATATTAAACAGAGAATGTATGACATGGTGAATGCAGATCTTCCTTTCGAACGCGAAGAGTTACTTACCGAAGAAGCTATTCAGATTTTTGAAGACTTACAAATGCACGATAAAACTGAGATGTTTAAAACTAGGAATCAATTGTATTCATCCGTTTATAAATTAGAAAATACTGTTAATTATTTCTATGGATTTTTAGTTCCTTCAACCGGACATTTAAAATGGTTTGATATTGTTAAGTATTTTGATGGTTTGTTAGTTCAAGTACCCCGACGTTTAAAACCTGAGGTACTCGAAAAAATAATGATAGAAGATAAGTTATTTAAGATATTCAGAGAACATAAGAAATGGGGTGTGATTTTGGATGTACCTTATGTTGGATCTTTAAACAGAGCTATAACGGAGAAAAGAGCAACTGATCTCATTAAAATATCTGAAGCACATCACGAAAAATTAATATCTAAAATAGCAGAAGATATTTATACCAAAAAAGATTATGTTAAACTTGTTTTAATTGCAGGGCCATCTTCATCCGGCAAAACTACTTTTAGTAAGCGTTTATCAATACAACTTCAAGTGTTGGGATATAAAACAGTCCTTGTTTCGTTGGATAATTACTTTGTTAATCGCGAATTAACTCCTAAAGATGAGAATGGTGATTACGATTACGAAAGTTTGCATGCTATTGATGTGCCATTATTCAATAATAATCTGCTTGACTTAATGAATGGTAATGAAATTAAAGTTCCTAAGTTTGATTTTGCAAGTGGTAAACAGTTTTTTAATCATGAAACACTTAAACTTAACAAAAATAGCTTGCTTATAGTAGAAGGTATCCACGCATTGAATCCCGGTTTAACTCCGATGATTGATGCAATATTTAAATATAAGATATTTGTTTCGGCTTTAACTCAGATAGCTATTGATAAGCAAAATCCTATTCCAACTACCGACAATAGGTTGATAAGACGTATAGTAAGAGACTATCGTTATCGTGGATATAGTGCTTTGGATACACTTCGCAGATGGGAAAGTGTGAGAAAAGGGGAGGATGTTAATATTTTTCCTTATCAGGAGAATGCTGATGTGATGTTTAACTCGGCTTTGATTTACGAATTAGGAGTATTAAAAACATTTGCCGAACCTATCATAAAAGCTGTTCCCGAAAACCAACCTGAATATGCTGAAGCAGTTCGACTTTTAAAGTTCTTCTCTTACTTTAAACATATATCCGAACGCGAAATTCCTCCAACTTCTATTGTTAGGGAGTTTTTAGGTGGAAGTAGTTTTGTTTATTGATCTGAAAAAATATTTTTTAAAAACTGATTTCGGTTTTTCTGAGTAAATTTCATTTACGCAAAGACGAAAATCGATTTTACAGAGTCAAATATTCATTATACAGCCCTTTTTTATTTGTTTTCCCAAATAGACACTTTGGAAACGTCCCCTGACGATTTGGAAACGACCATTGACGATTTAGAAACGACCCTTTTCATTTTGTTTTCGGCTATTACACATTTAGAAACGACCCTATTCATTTTGGAAACGACCATTGCACATTTGGAAATGACCCCCTGAACATTTCGCAACGGCTATTGAACATTTCGCAATGGCCAATATTCATTTTTTATAACACGTGTTCAACTCGCAATGACCCTAAATTTTCTTGCAAAGGCCATAATTTTTTTTGCAAAGACCATAAATCATTTTACAAAGACCATCAATCAACTCGCAAAAGCCCTAAATCATTTTAAAGAGCCCAAAATTTATTTAACAAAGACCAATAATCATTTTACAAAGGATAAAATCAATTTGGTTTTAACCAAAATCAATTTGTTTTTGATTATGATTTTTCTCACGAAAATCAAAATCAGTTTGTTTTTAATTGTAAATTTTTTTGCGAAGATCATAATTGTATTTGATTTGAATATTTTGTGATTTTATATTAGAAATCTAAAGGATCTATTAACGTAAGACTTTTTGTTAATTAGTTTCGAAAAATAATTTATTTAAATAAATGTAATCTTAGATATG